>JBHADS010000447.1:0-6691 GCA_041855185.1 Lautropia sp.
GCTTTGTCCAGCGTCATCGGCAGCGGCACGATCGAGGCGATGGCATCGATGCCGATGTCGTAGACATGATCGGCATCGCGGCCCAGTGTGCCGGCGAGCGCTACCACCGGCACGCCCAGCTCGGTGGCACGGCGGGCGATTTCGGCAGGCACCTTGCCGCGCGGGGTCTGGAAGTCGATCGCACCTTCGGCGGTGATCACCAGGTCGGCGCCCTTGAGCACGGCATTCAGGTCGAAGCCCGCCAGGCCGGAGTCGAGCAGCGCCTCGAAGCGCGACACCAGCTGAGCACCGACCGCGGCCAGGCCCGCGCCGAGGCCGCCGGAAGCGCCGGTGCCGTTGCCCAGCGCGAAATCGACGCCCTTGGCCGAGGGCAGGCAGTGCTTGCCGAGCATCGCCGCCCAGTGCTCGAAGCCGGCGGCCAGGGCTTCCACCTGTTCAGGGGTGGCGCCTTTCTGCGGACCGAAGACTTTGGCCACGCCGCGTTCGCCGGTCAGGATGTTGTGGGCGTTCAGCGCCATCACCATCTTGATCCGACCTTCGAGCAGGGCCGGGTGCAGACCGCTGGTGTCGATATTGGCGACCTTGGACAGATAGCGTCCGCCGAAGCCGACCGGCTGACCGGCCTCGTCGGTGATGCGCACGCCCAGCGCCTGCAGTGCGCCCAGGCCGCCGTCACTGGTGCCGGAGTCGCCGCAGCCGATCAGGATGGTGTGGATGTCCTCGTCGAGTGCAGCCGCGATCAGCTCGCCGACCCCGAAGGTGGTGGTTTCGGTGGGGTCGCGGCGGTCGCGGGGCACCAGTCGCAGGCCGGCGGCGGCGGCCATCTCGACCACGGCCACGCCCTTGGCATTGCCGCCCAGCAGCGCGAAGTGCGAATCGACCGGATCGCCGACCGGGCCGGTGACGCGGCGCTTGATCAGGCGGCCACCGGTGGCTTCGGCAAGCATCTCGGCGGTGCCTTCGCCGCCATCGGGCATCGGCAGCGCCTTGACGTGGGCACCGGGAATGGCGCGGCGAACACCGGCGGTGATCGCGCGTGCCACGGCACAGGCATCGAGAGATTCCTTGAATCCAGCCGGCGCAACCAGGATGTTTTGTGGAATGGCGGTCGACATGATGCTTTTCTCCTCAGACGTAGAGGTCGGTTGGGATGGGTTGCATGGGTGTGAGCGACCCGCCCGGACCCCTCGGCGCAGCTGCGCTCCGGGGGCCAGGAATGCGGACGGGGTCAAAGGTTTCGGGGGTCAGCGGGCGGCGGCGGGCTCCAGCATCAGCGGCATCCCTTGCAGCGGCCAGATCACGAAGGCGAACAGCAGCACGAGCGCGGCGCTGATCGGCGCCAGCCAGACGGCCAGGCGCAGCAGATCCTTCGCGTTGTAGGTGTCCACCTCCTCGACCTTCGAGAACAGCGCCATCGGCTTGGCCGAGCTGCTGAGGGTGTGGCAGAAGCCGGCAGCGGCTGTGGAGGCGAAGGCTGCCGCCACTGCCGAGACACCGAGCTCGGGGGCGATCGACACCACCATCGGAATCAGCACCGCCGAGCGGGCCGAGCGGGACTGGATCACCAGGTGCGCCATCGTGGAGATCAGCACGACGATCACCACAAAGACGGCGCCGGCGGTGGCGCCATCGTCGCGGATCGGGCCCAGCATCGCGTCGGCTGCCCAACGGGCTGCGCCCGAGCTGACCAGCGCCGCGCCCATCGCCAGCGTGGCTGCCATGAAGATCAGCAGCGACCAGGGCACGGATTTCAGCGCCTTGCCCAGTTTGACCACGCCCAGGCTGCTGCTGGTCATCGCCAGGCTGCCCGCCAGCGCGATCACGGCCGGATGGACGTTGTGCAGTGGCTCCGAGCACCACAGAAAGACGACCGCCAGCATCAGCCAGGCCGCCTTGGTCTGCGAGAAGGTGAGCTTGCCGCTGATCGGGATCGGCGTGTGTGCCTGCAGATCGGCGATGCTGATCTGCAGGGCTTCGCGCCGTTCTTCGCGGCTGGTGAACAGCATCAGGATCAGCTCGACGCAGATCAGCGACGAGACCACGGCCAGGGGCAGGCCATAGAGCATCCAGGTGGCGAAGGAGAAGCCCGGGTAGCCCCCGGCCACCAGGATCTGGCTGGTGATCAGGTGGGCGCCCGCGCCCAGGTACGAGGCGACGGCCGACAGCAGGATCACCGACGGAAACATCAGCGCGAGCGCGACCACGAGCCGGGTGCGTCCGTGCAGCACCGAGGCCAGGGCCATGAACACCGGCATCGCCAGCGCGGCCCGTCCGGAGGTGGAGGGGACGGCGAAGGCAGTGGCCACCAGTGCGGCGCTGCTCAGATGCATCAGCTGCCGGGTGTTGCGCGCGCCGGTGATGATGAAGGCGGCAGCGCGCGTCGCCAGGCCGGTGGCGGTGATGCCCGCGGCGATCACGAAGGAGCCGAGCAGCAGCCAGATCGTGTCGTCGCCGAGCGTGGCGAACAGGGTGTCCTCGGGGAGCACCCCCATGACCACCAGCAGCACGGCGGCACCCAGCGCGACATAGGTGTCGTCGATCGAGGTGAAGATCCAGAACCAGATCGCGATCACGAACAGCGACAGGGTCATGGCTGCCTTGGTGGTCAGCCCGGCGGTGCTGTTGGGCGGGGTCTGCAGCGCCACGCTGATCAGCAGGCTGACCAGCGAGACCACGACGATGGCGGCGATGATCGCCACCAGGTGGCGGCTGCTCAGGTCGGACGACCAGCGGCGTTTCCGGGCGGCCTCGGCTGCCAGCCGGGCCAGCTCCTCGGCCGGCATCGCCCGTTGCAGGTTGATCGACGAGGTGCTGCGATAGAACACGCGCTCGGTGCTGCCGGAGCGGCGCTTGCTGTCGTCAGGCGCGATCTTGCTCATGGCTTCTCCTGACTCAGTGCGCCCAGCAGGGCTTCCTCGGTGCTGCCGATCGGCAGGCGGGCGTTGGCCAGTTTCAGCGGCAGATCGATGCCGAAGACCGTGCCGCGCTCAGGGCTGGACTCGACCCAGGCATAGCCACCATGCGCATGGGCCAGCGCCTTGACCACGGACAGACCCAGGTTGCTGCCGCTTTCCACCAGCAGCAGCGGATCGGCGTTGATGTCGAGATCGCCGCTCTTGGCATCGAAGATGTCCTTGGCCTGCTGCGCCGTCAGCGGTGCGCCCTGGTTGGAGATCCACAGGCTCACCATCTTCTCGTCGTTCGGCAGGGTCCGGATCGAGGAACCGAGTTCGATCGGATCGGCGTTGTTGGTCTGGTCGACGGCGCGGGCTGCCAGATGCTGCATGGCTTCGACCACGTGCCGACGGTCCAGGCCCACCCGCGCCTCGCCGACTTCGGCCACCTGCCAGGCACGGTTCGGGAAGGTGTCGCGGATGTGCTGGGTCAGCTGATAGGTGAAGGCGGAAAGCTCGATGTCCTTGACGTGCAGGAAGTCACTGTTGCCGCTGGTCAGCAGCAGCTGCAGATCTTCCTGCAGCTGGCGCATGTTCTTCAGCGCGTTCTCCATCACGGCCGGGCTGCTCTGGGCGCTGCCGAGCCGCGAGAGCTGGTCGTTGACGGTGCGGATCTGCTGCAGGGTCTCGGCCAGCACGTGACGCTGGTCGGCCTGCGCCATGCCCAGGCGGTCGAGCATGCTGTTGATCGCCCGGGCCAGATCGGAGAGTTCGTCGCGGCCGTGCTCGGGCAGGCGGGTGTTCAGGTCGAGCGGACCGACACGGGCCGAGAGTTCGGAGAAACGGGTGACGGGCGCCAGAATCTGTCCGGCCACCACCCAGGCGATCACGGCGGTCAGCAGCATGCCGACCAGCATGATGCCGAACAGGATCATCATGTCCTTGCGGACGTTGGCCATGCGGCCCTGGACGAATTCCAGCACCAGCAGGGTGGCCTGCTCGCCCCGGGCCTCGATGGTGCTCTTGCCCCAGCGCAGCTCGCCGTCCGGTGTGTCGAGCACGCCCGAGGTCAGCGGCTGGTTCAGCAGCTCGTTGAGTCGGGTGCGGTCTCCGGCCAGGCGCTCGCCGGCATCGCCCGATGCATTGTCGACGAACATCACGTCGGTCGGCGTGACGGCGATGAAGGCTTCACCCCAGTCCGGGGTCTGGCGCTGCAGATAGCGCTCCATCAGGGCCGTCAGTGAGTTGAAGGGCCGTCCCGTCCGCGGGTCGGTCGACTCGGTGACGAAAGTACGGAACTCATTGACCTCCTGGACGATCGCCGCATTGGCGTCATGGCGGACCTGTCCCTGGAAAATCGCGCGCGCGGAAAGGATGATGGCCAGAACGATCAGCGCCGTGGTCAGCACGATCCAGCCGACGATACGCCAGCGCGCCGTCACCGGCATGACCAGCAGCTTGTTGCTATTTTTGCTCTGCATTATTGTTCTGCTCCCTGTCGGGTTCCTGGATTAATTGTTCTGATTTGTGCCAGTGGGCTCGGGGTTTTCATCCGGTTTTTCTTCATGGCCGGGAACGCGACCGACCATGCGAGGCGTATAGGTAGCCGGTGCCGTGGCATCACCTGCGTCGCTTTCCACGCCTTGCGGGCGGGCTGGGCGCTTCTTGTCAGCCAATATCTTGACTTCTATGTTCTTCTGCGGTAGCTCGGGTGCAGCAACCGTATTTGCCATTCGCTGCGACAGCATCGAAACGACAATGGGCAGAGAGAGAAATATAAAAATGACAAAAAGCCTGGAAAGCACGGGCAGAGCCTCCTCGAAATGACGCAGCCTGGATCGTATCGGGGCGCCTTTGAGAGCTTATGTCCAATTATTTCCAATTGTTACCTGTTGCTTTGGGCTGGTTTTTCTTTGATTAGGCAAAAAACCAAAGTCCAATTATCAGGACAGGAAATGCTGTGGTTTTTGGAACAACCAAAGTTGTTCAAAGGCGACGCGACTGTCTCTTTTTTGGTGACGCTGTGTGCGATGACCTTGGTCATCGTTCACAGGGGTAGTTTACACGGTTATGTAACGGTTTGAATCACTTTTTCGGCTCTGCTTACGCTTGGGCCCTCTGTGTCATACCGTTTTCCGGCGGACGGCGTGATGACGGGCCGTGCCCGGAGAGACCGGCGCAGCTGGAGGCTGCAGGCGGGGGGCTTGAGCGGAAAAGCAAGGAAGGATTCCGGACCGGGCACCCGGGCCAGGAGACGGCGTGTGAGGGGACGTGATGGAGGCGGGTGCCGATTGTCGTACCTGCCCGGTGGCACGATCAGGGCACGAAGCGCGGGCTTGGGTGGGAGCGCTCCGAAAGCAGGGGGAGGCAGCGTGGGCGCGCGCCAGGAGATCCTCCCGGAGATCTCCTGGCTCTGCGCATGTCATGCACGGCATGCGTCGCAGCGCCGAGATTGGCGCCGCGTGCTGGAACGCGGTCCGGCGGGTTCAGCGCGCCTGCTGCGCCGCCTGGGGACGCGCCTGTGCGGACGTGCCGGGCTCCAGCTGCTGGGCCTGTTTCAGCAGATTCTTCTTCAGGTCCAGGTGGGTGCGGTGCACCGACAGCACGAAGTCATACCAGGGAATGTCGGTGATCGAGATCAGGCCCAGGTGGCCGTTCTCGCCATCGAGCCAGCGGCCCGTCACAGGCTGATCGAGATACTGGAACCAGTGGGCGCCGACGAACTGCCGGTTGTCCAGCACCGACTGGAGCATCTTCCGGTAGGCGGGTCCGCGTTCGGCCTCGGTGGCCACGCTCTGCACGCCCGGCCAGAAGGGGCCACGGTCGTTGGAGCCGAAGTGGAATTCGGTCAGCATCGCCGGTTTGTCGTGTCGCGCGAACTGGGCGCCCTCGAAACCTTCGTTCAGGCTGGGGATGTAGAGGTTGAAACTGAGCACATCGCACCAGCGCACGCAGGCGGCAATGGCCTCGGGGGTGCGGCTGGAGAAGCGGCTGCCGAGGTAGAGGTGATTGGGCACATGCTGCTTGAGCGCCTTGGCAACCTGCGAGAAGTAGGACTCGGCGTGCAGGCGCAGGAAGGCCGACAGGTCGGCGGCGACGGCGCTCTTGCGGGCATCGGGCAGGCGGTCGGCCGGCCAGGCGGCTTCGAGCGCCTGCCAGCCCGACAGCGGTACGCCCCAGGTGCGGGAAAGCTCGCCGAGATCATCCTCGTAGCGCTCGCGCAGCATCTGCACCAGGGTGCGCTTGGCATGGGCGCTGGCGTCGCCGGCATCCGTGCGCAGCGTGTTCAGGGCCAGCGCATAGCGTTGCCGCGGGTCGGCATGGGCGCCATCGCCCCAGCCCAGTTCGTTGTCGACGAACCAGCCGATGATCGCCGGATTCTCCTGCGTCTGGGCGGTGGCTTTGCGCAGGCTGGCATCCAGCGCCTTGCCGAAGGCCGGGTCGAAGGGGTCGGGGATGCCGGACCACCAGTTGGTGCCATCGCTGAGTCGGGCGAACGGTCCTTCGACGTGCACGATGCGGGTGTGCGGCAGATGGGGGTTGTTCAGTGCGGCGTGGTCGCTCCAGGCGCCGATGGTGTTGAAGCCCCAGCTCTTCAGGCGACGCTGGGCGCGGATGCTCCAGCGCTCCAGCCAGGCGTCGCCGTCGCGGCGATACAGATTGGCCTGATAGAAATCGAAGGTGTCACCGTTCAGGAAACGGCGATTGCGCTGGGCACCGCTGTCGGCGGGCAGGGTTTCGGTGCTGTCCTTGCGGCCCTTGAAGCGTGCCAGCGGCGAGTCGGGGCCGGGCAGCCA
>JBHADS010000448.1:0-4294 GCA_041855185.1 Lautropia sp.
GGTGATCCCAACCAGCCCGATGCCGAGCTGACCAAGCGTATCGTGGCCGAGGCAACCAAGCGCCACCTGATCCTGCTGAGCTGCGGCACCTATGGCAATGTGATCCGCATCCTGGTGCCGATCACCGCTGAAGACGCCATTCTGGACGAAGGTCTGCAGATCATCGCCGACAGCGTCAAGGCCGCTCAGCAAGGCTGAGGCACGCACGCCATGGCCGGGCCGGGTACCGACGGACCCGGCCTGGCTCCACCCGCCCTTGCGGCCAGCACCCGTTCTCGCGTGCTCCGGTAGGCCGACGCTGCCGACCCGCACGACCCGCAGCCTTTTTCGCCTTCTTTCACTTCACTGATGAGCCAGACACCATCCCCTCTGAGCAAACTGCAGGACCCGAGCCTGCTGAAGACCGACGCCCTGATCGACGGACAGTGGGTGACCGGCCGTGCTCGCTTTGCCGTCACCGACCCGGCCACCGGCCAGCATCTGGCCGATGTCGCCAACCTGGGCGCCGACGATGCCAACCGGGCGATCGAGGCCGCCAACCGCGCCTACGCCAGCTGGAAGCAGCTCACCGGCAAGCAGCGCGCCGGTCTGCTGCGCAAGTGGTTCGAGCTGCTGATGGCGCACCAGGAAGACATCGCCCGGATCATGACCGCCGAACAGGGCAAGCCGCTGGCCGAGACCCGGGGCGAGGTCGCCTACGGCGCGAGCTTCGTCGAGTGGTATGCCGAAGAAGCCAAGCGCACCAACGGCGAGACCCTGCCCCAGTTCGACAACAACCGCCGCCTGATGGTCATCAAGCAGCCGATCGGGGTCTGCGCCGCCATCACGCCCTGGAACTTTCCGCTGGCGATGATCACCCGCAAGGTGGCGCCGGCCATCGCCGCCGGCTGCACCGTCGTCATCAAGCCCGCCGAGGCCACGCCGCTGACCGCGCTGGCCGCTGCCGAGCTGGCGGTGCGCGCCGGCATTCCGGCCGGGGTCGTCAACGTGATCACCGCCGATGCCGACAACAGCATCGCGGTCGGCAAGGCGCTGTGCGCCAGCGACATCGTGCGCCACCTGAGCTTCACCGGCAGCACCGAAGTCGGCCGCATCCTGATGGCGCAGAGCGCGCCCACCGTCAAGAAGCTGGCCCTGGAGCTGGGCGGCAATGCCCCCTTCATCGTCTTCGACGACGCCGACATCGACTCCGCCGTTGAGGGCGCCATCGCCAGCAAGTACCGCAACGCCGGCCAGACCTGCGTCTGCGCCAACCGGATCTATGTGCAGGAAGGCGTCTACGAGCAGTTCGTCGAGAAGTTCACCGCCAAGGTCAAGGGCTTCAAGGTGGGCAACGGCTTCGAGGACGGCGTGGTGCAGGGTCCGCTGATCGAACCCGCCGCGCTGGACAAGGTGCAGAGCCATGTCGATGATGCCGTCGCCAAGGGCGCCAAGGTGCTGACCGGCGGCCAGCGGCTGGAAGGCCAGTTCTACGCCCCCACCGTGCTGTCGGAGGTGACGGCCGAGATGAAGGTGGCCCGAGAGGAAACCTTCGGCCCGCTGGCGCCGGTGTTCCGCTTCAAGACCGAACAGGAAGTGATCGATGCCGCCAACGCCACCGAGTTCGGTCTGGCCAGCTACTTCTACAGCCGCGACGTGGGCCGGATCTTCCGGGTCTCGGAAGCGCTGGAATATGGCATGGTCGGCATCAACGTCGGCATCCTGGCCACCGAGCACGTGCCCTTCGGCGGCGTCAAGCAGTCGGGTCTGGGCCGCGAAGGCGCCAAGGCCGGCATCGACGAGTACCTGGAGCAGAAGTACCTCTGCATCGGCGACGTGCTGAAGTAAGCCACGTCCCCGGCGGCTGCGCACCAACAGGATGTGCAGCCCTCGCCGGGGCAGTGCCTGCCCGGCGGCCGCTTTCGGCGCGGCCGCTGCGGGCATCAGCTTCGACGCCCCCGGCCGCTGCTCAGCGCGGCCGCAGCAGACGCGCCGTCAACAGGGCGCCCAGCGCCAACCCGGCCACGATCACCGCCATCACGCTCAGATAGGCATGATCGAGCGCCGTGATGGCAGCCCCGGCCAGCCGCGCGACCCCGGCATCCGTGGCCCCTTGCGCCAGTTCGATCAGACTCATCGAAGCCGTCGAGCCAGCTGCCGGGTCCAGACCGGACACCGAGACCCCCGTCCGCTGCTCGACCATCGCCACCGCCGCCGCGATGCTCTCGCGGGCACCGGCATGGGCACCGTCCTCCGCTCCGCCAGGCAGCTGCATGAACACCGGATAGAGGCCGTTCAGCAGACTGCCGAGCAGCGCGATGGCCAGCAGCGCCCCGAACTCATAGGAGACCTCCTCCACCGACGAGGCCATGCCGGCCCGGTGCACGGGTGCACTTTCGATGATGGCGGTCGAGGCCACCGAGATCGTCGCCCCCAGCCCCAGTCCGGCCAGCGCCAGCCCGACGATCAGCCAAGCCACCTGCCCCGCCAGACCCAGCGTGCTGAGCAGCACCCCCAGAGCGCCGACCGCCAGCCCGCCGGCAATCAAGGGACGCAGGCCAACGCGGTGCAGGAAGGCGCCACCCAGAATGGAGCTGGGCAGCGTCCCCAGAAACAGCGCCGACACCAGCAGCCCGCTCTGCAGCGGCGTGTAGCCCGCCACCCACTGATAGCGCTGCGAAACCGCCAGCAGCAGCCCGGCGGTGGTGAAGGTGACGCAGACCGCACCCAGCACCCCGGCCGAGAACACCGGGTTGCGAAACAGCGCGAAATCCAGCAACGGATGGGGCAGCTGCCGCTGCCGACGGACGAAGGCCATCCCGGCCAGCAGCGCCACACAGGCCGTTGCGGCCAGCAGGGGCCAGGATACCGGGCTGTGCGCCGCCGTCTTGATGGCCGCCACCAGCGACGAGAGCGTGGCCAGCCCCAGCAGCGAGGACGGCAGATCCCAGGGGTGTGCCTGTTCGTGCGCTGCATTCGGCGGCGCGCAGAACCACGTGCCCGCCCAGACCAGCGCAATCACCGGCACGTTGATCAGAAAGATCGCCCCCCAGTGAAAATGCGCGAGCAGCCAGCCCCCCAGCAGCGGTCCCAGGATGGCGCCGATCAGCGACAGGCTCGCCCAGACCGAGATCGCCAGCGCCCGCTCCTGCTCATCGGCAAAGCCCTGCCGGATCAGCGCCAGCGTGGCCGGCAGCATCGCAGCCGCGCCCACCGCCTGCAGCACCCGTGCCACGATCAGCCAGCCCACCGTGCCAGAAAACGCCGCCAGCAGCGAAGCCGCCCCGAAGATCAGCAGACCCGCCAGGTACATGCGCCGGTGGCCGATGCGATCGCCCAGCGTACCGGCGCCGAGCAGCAGCCCCGTGCTCACCAGCGGGTAGGCGTTGATGATCCACAGCCCCTCGGCGGCACTGGCGCCGATGTCCCGGGCCAGGGTCGGCAGCGCCGTCAGCAGGATGGTGATATCCAGCGTCACCAGCAGCAGCCCCAGCCCGACCATCGCCAGCAGCCACCAGCGCCGCCCCGCGCCGCCGGTCACTGCGCCACCGGGGTCAGCAAGGCGGGCTGCGCAGGCCGGTTGTTCGCCAGAAACTCATGCTGGAACAGGCACATCCGCGTCACATCCCGATACTGGCCATTGATGAAGAACTCGTGCCGCAGCAAACCCTCCACCTCGAAGCCCAGCTTCCGGTAGATGTGCATCGCCCGCTCGTTGTCCTTGTCGACGATCAGATAGATCTTGTAGAGATTGAGCACACTGAAACCATATTCCATCGCCAGACGGGCAGCCCGACTGGCGATGCCCCTGCCCTGATACTCGGGCGCGATCATGATCTGGAACTCGGCACGGCGGTGAACATGATCGATCTCGACCAGCTCGACCAGCCCGGCGCGCTGCCCGAGCACCTCGACCACGAAGCGACGCTCGCGCTGGTCGTGAATGTGCTCCTCGTAGAGCGCCGACAATTCCGCAAAGGTCTCGAAAGGCTCCTCGAACCAATAGCGCATCACATTGGCATTGTTGTCGAGCTGGTGCACAAAATGCAGATCCTCGCGCTCCAGCGGGCGCAGTCTCAGGTCGGTGTTTTCTGCGGGCATCAGGGGTCGTCCATGCAAAACAGGCAATGCCCCAAGTATGACGATCGCACCGGATCAGGGCCAGCCTGACGTTGCGCAGCCCGGACGTAGCCCGATATGCAGCTTCGGAGGCCCGCCTGGCCCCTGGCAACGGATGCAGAGCCAAGTACTCGCACCGGCCATCTGGGCCGGGTTGCCAGGCGGCGCCGGGAGACATTTCTCATACAACAACAGA
>JBHADS010000449.1:0-6143 GCA_041855185.1 Lautropia sp.
CAAGCTGCCACGCCCGCAGCTGATCCCGCCGCTGCCAACCAGGCCGCCGCCGATGCCATCGTCGCCTACATCCGCGCCCAGAACCTGAGCGCCGAGAACCTGAGCGTGCAGTTCGACGGTGCCAGCAGCGAAGTGACGGTCTCGGGCCAGGCCCCGGACCAGGAAACCAAGGAAAAGATCCTGCTGTGCTGCGGCAACGTCGCCGGGGTCGAGAAGGTCAACGACGAGCTGACCGTGGCCGCCGGCTCGGCCGAAGCCAAGTACTACACGGTCGTCAAGGGTGACAACCTGTCGAAGATCGCCAAGGAGTTCTACGGCAACGCCAACCTCTACAACAAGATCTTCGAGGCCAACCGGCCGATGCTGTCGCACCCGGACAAGATCTATCCGGGCCAGACGCTGCGCATCCCGCCGCAGTAAGCCGCTGCCCGTCCCCCGGACAGGATGCCGGCGATGACGGAGTGACGAAGCCTCTCACGGCGCCCCTGCCGCCGGGCCATCGGCCCGGTTCCGCAGGTGCGTTTTTCATGCCGAGTCAGGCCGAGAACCGTGGCGGACGCTCAGCGTGAACGGGTGTGCGTGGCCGTGACTGTGGCTCAGGGCGTGGCGGTGGCTGCGGGCGTGGTTGTCGCCGTTGCAGCGGTATTGGCAGGTGTGGGGGTGGCCAGCGCCTTGTGGAGATGGGCGAAGCGGGTCTGCAGCTCGCCCTCGGCAGTGACCAGATCGCGCCGCGCCTGCAGGTGCTGACGCTGGCTGTCGAGCACGGTCAGGAAATCACTCGATCCGCCGCGATAGCGAGCCCAGGCCAGCCGCTCGGCATCCGCCGTCCGGTCCAGACGCTCGCGCAGCTGCGTGAGCTGCTGCCGCGTCGCCGCATAGGCGCTCAGCGCGTCATCGATCTCCTGCCATGCCTCGCGCACCGTCTGGTGATAGGCGATGGCCGCCTGCTGCTGCTCCAGCTCGCGCAGCTGTACGGTTCGGCGCCGACGCCCCCGATCGAACAGCGGCAGCGAAAGGCTGGGACCGATCGACCAGCTGCGGCTGCCCCAATCGGCCAACTCCCCCTGCAGATAGGATTCATAGCCGAAATGCGCCCCCAGGCGGATGCTGGGATACAGTTCGGCCCGGGCCACGCCGATGCGCGCCGTGGCCCGATGCAGCCGGGCTTCTGCCGCCCGGATGTCCGGCCGGCGCTGCGCCACCTCCGACGGCAGCCCCAGGCTCAGATCCGGCAGGGCCGCGATCGTCGGGCCGGCAACGCCGGACGCCGGGGCGTTCCCATCCGGCTGTGGGACCTGTCCCGGGCGCCCCGCCCCCTCCCGGGCCGGCACGGCGCCGACCAGTGTCTGACGCAGCGCACCGGGTGGCTCGCCCAGCAGCAGGCCGATCCGGTTGATGGCTGCCCCCTCCTCGGCCAGCAGCCCCGGCAAACGGGCCTGCAGTCCGGCCAGCTCGGCCCGCTGGCTATCCAGCGGCAGATGATCCGCCAGCCCCCGTTGCACCTGCACCTGCAGCAACGACAGCCGCTGCTGCAGAAGCGCGATGTCCTCGTGCAGCAGCCCGATCTGCCGCTGGGTGGTGCGCAGCCCCACATACTGGCGGGCCAGCTCGCTGGCGAGGCTCTGACGCGCCAGCGTCAGCAGCGCCTGCTGTTCGGCCACATCGGCATCGGCCGCCTCGACCGAGCGACGCACCCGCCCCCAGAGATCCGGCTCCCACGAGGCATCGAAGCCCGCCTGATACAGCGTGAAGGGCTCTGCCAGGCGCTCGGTCAGCGCAGCGGCGTTGTCGCCCCCGATCGCCGACAGGCTGCGCAGGCCGGCGCCCCGCTCGCTGAGACGCTGCCGGTTGATGCCGCCGCTGACCCCGACCTCGGGCACCTGCTGCGCCGTGACGGTATCGCGCTGCACCCTGGCCTGGACGAAACGCAGTGCCGCGGTACGCAGATCGGGATTGGCCTCCACGGCCCGCGCCTGCAGACGATCGAGGACCGGGTCATCGAAGAGACGCCACCAGTCGGCCTGCAGCAGCGCCGGCGTGCCCTCGGTAGGCAGCTGCAGCGACGGATCGGCACTGCGCCAGCTCGCCCAGTCTTCGGGCGCAGCCGCCGTGGGCGCCTCGAAATCCGGCCCGACGGTCGTGCAGCCCGCCAGCAGCAGGCCGAGCAGGAGTGCCAGCCTCCGGGGAGCAGCCCCTGAAGAACGATGTCCAAGCGAAAGAAACACAGCCTTTACCTCGAAAGATGGATGAGGATCGACACCCGGGTGCTCACGACATCACGACAGCCGGTTGCGGAACAGCCAGGCGGCCAACGGCAGGGTGATCGCCGCCAGCACCAGCAAGGGAACGAACTGGATGGCCACATCGGCCAGTCCGGCGCCTTCCAGATAGACCCGCCGCACGATGCTCATGCCGAAACGCAGCGGGTTCACATAGGTGATGATCTGCAGCACCTCGGGCATATTGCGCACCGGCGTCAACATGCCCGACAGCAGCATCAGGGGCATGATCAGCAGGAAGGTATAGAGCATCGCCTGCTGCATGGTCAGCGACACCGCCGAGATCGACAGGCCGACACCGACCGCCGCCACCGTGAAGGTGAACAGCCCCAGATAGAGCAACCACACCGAGCCCGCCATCGGAATCTCGAACCAGAATCGGATGATCAGGAAGACGATCGTGGACTGGATCAGGCCGACCACGATGGCAGGCAGCGCCTTGCCGATCAGGATCTGCATCGGTGTCAGCGGCGTCACCAGCAACTGATCGAAAGTGCCCTGCTCCCGCTCGCGGGCCACCGACAGGGCGGCCAGCAACAGCGTCTGAATCATCGACAGCGCAGCGATCAGCCCCGGCATCAGATTCCAGCGCGATTCCAGATTGGGGTTGAACCAGGCCCGTCGCTCGATCTGCACGGCCGGGGTCTGCCCACTCGTTTCGGCGTTCCAGGCACTGACGATCGCGCCGATCTGCGCTGCGGCCGAGCCCGCCGTCGACGAGTTACGTGCATCCAGGATCAGCTGCAGCGGCGCGCTCTGGCCTGCGGCCAGACGCGAGGCGAAATCCGGCGGGAAATGCAGCACCAGCAGCGCCTGCTCCTCGTCGATCTGCCCGGCGATCTGCGCGCTGGATGTCAGCGTGGCCGCGCGCTTGAACACCCCGGTGCCCTCCACCCGGGCGATGATCTGTGCCGATGCGGCGCTGTGGCTCTGGTCCAGCAGCGCATAGGGCACGTGCGTCAGATCGTAGCTGGCGGCATAGCCGAACAACAGCGACTGCATCAGCGCCGGCACGAACAGAATGGTGCGATTGGCCGGGTCTTTCACCAGCGCCAGGATCTCCTTGCGGATCAGCGCAAGAATCTGGTGCAGCGTGACCAGCCACGCCTGGATGGCGGACGGAGGATTCATGATCAGGCATCCAATGTTTTCTTCAGGGTTCGGCAGGTTGCCCACAGCAGCAGCGCCACGTAGAGTGACAGCACCGCGCAGCCCTGCACGATGCCCGGCCAGTGATCTCCCGCCAGAAAGAGCGTCTTGATCAGCCCCATGAAGTGCGTGGCCGGCAGCAGATGGCTGATCACCTGCACCACCATCGGCATGTTGCGCAGATCGAAGACGAAGCCCGAGAGCATCAGCGCCGGCATGAAGCTGGTCAGCAGCGCCACCTGGCTGGCCTGGAACTGACTGCGCGTCGCCCCGGAAATCCACAGCCCCATCAGCAGCGACACCAGCAGATACAGCATCGAGACCATCATCACGATCGGCAGTGAACCGCGGATCGGCACCTCGAAGATGAAACGTGCCGCCAGCAGGCAGAAGATCAGATCGATGAAGCCCACCACCAGCCACGGCGCCAGCTTGGCCAGCACCAGTTCGAGCGGGCGCACCGGCGTCACGAACAGCGATTCCAGCGTGCCGCGCTCCCATTCCCGGGCGATCAGCAACGAGGTCAGGAAAGCCCCGATCAGGGTCAGCACCAGCACCACCAGCCCCGGCACCAGATACCAGGTGCTGATGCCCGCCTCGTTGAACCACATCCGCTGGATCAGCTCCACACCGGCGGTGGGTCTGATCGTGCCGGCCAGATCGGCACGATGCTGGGCCCACATCGCCAGACTGCCGCTGACATAGCTTTCGAGCGTGCTGGCGGTGTTGGTGTCCACCCCGTTCAGCAGCAACTGGATGCGTGCATCGCCGGCTGCGAGACGCTCGGAGAAATCGCCGGGAATGCGCACGATGCCATCGATGCGGCCCGCGCGCATCTCCCGCTCGGCCGCAGGCAGATCCGTGAACCACTGCGGCGCCAGCGCGTCGCCAGCCCCGAAGCCGGCCGCCACCTCGCGCGCCGTCGGCGATGCATCTTCCAGCACCACGCCGATGGGCGCATGCTTCACATCGAAGGACAGGCCATAGCCGAACAGCAGGATCAGGATCACCGGCAACACCAGCCCCACCAGCAGATTGCTCTTGTCCCGCCACATCTGCCGGGACTCCTTGCGGATCAGAGCAATCAGGCGGCGAATGAAATGGTCATTCGCTGCCTTGTCATCCGGCAGCTCGTGGGCGTGCCGCTCGGCATCGGAGATCAGGGACGGGGAAGACATGGGCAGATACTCATCGTTGATTCTGGGCAGCGAGAGCGAGAGCGAGAGCAAGAGCGCCAATCGCAGCTAATCGAAACATGTGCATGCGCCATCATTTCTGTTCCCCCTTCCGGCTCGAGCGCCCCTGCTCGACGATGCCGATGAAAGCCTGGTTCATGTCGGGCGGATCACCCGCCTGCCGCCGCACCGCACGCGGCGTGCCGAGCGCGAGCATGCGACCGGCATCCTGG
Source organism: Lautropia sp. (assembly GCA_041855185.1). Classification (GTDB taxonomy): domain Bacteria; phylum Pseudomonadota; class Gammaproteobacteria; order Burkholderiales; family Burkholderiaceae_E; genus Lautropia. The sequence goes on from JBHADS010000449.1 coordinate 4,837, forward strand.
ATGGCGATGCGGTCGCAATACTCGGCCTCTTCCATGAAGTGCGTGGTGATGATGATGGTGACGCCGCTGCGCGCAAGCTCGGTGATCGTGCGCCAGAAGGCCCGGCGCGCCAGCGGATCGATGCCACTGGTCGGCTCGTCGAGGAACAGGATCTCCGGCTCGTGCAGCAGGCCCGCCGCCATCGCCAGCCGCTGCTTGAAACCGGCCGGCATCTCGCCGCTGATGGCATCGGCCGGCAGCTCGAACTGCTCGACCATCCGCGCGACGCGCTGCCGCAGATGCGCCCCGCGCAACCCGTAGGCGCCGCCGAAGAATCGCAGGTTCTCCGTCACCGACAGATTGCCGTAGAGCGCGAATTTCTGGGAGACGTAGCCGATGCGCCCCCGCGCCTTGGCGCGGGCAGTCCGCAGATTCAGCCCCGCCACTTCCAGCGTGCCGCTGCTGGCCGGCAGCAGCCCGCACAGCATCCGGAAGGTGGTGGTCTTGCCGGCTCCGTTGGGGCCGAGCAGACCGAAGACCTCGCCGCGCCCCACCTCGAAGGAGGTGCTGGCCACCGCGGTGAAATCCCCGAAGGTGCGCACCAGATCGCGCACCACGATCACCGCCTCGGCCTGCCTGCCACTGCCGGCCGCCGCCGGCGGCATCGCCCCCGCGGGGGAAGACTCAACAGGGGAAGGCTCAGCTGCGGGAGACTCGGCTGTGGGAGGCTCGGCTGTGGGAGGCTCGGCCGCAGGAGACTCGGCGGAGGGAGGCTCGGCGGAGGGAGGCTCGGCCGGCGGCATGGCCGCAGCCGCCCCGTCTTCTGCCTGCTGCCGAAGCAGCAGCATGAAGGCATCTTCCAGCTCCGCCGGCCGCTGCCGGCGCTCCAGCCCCTGCAGCAGCCGCCCGAGCGCCTGCGCATCTGCCTGCGGCTGGCGGATGAAACGCACGGCCCCGCCCTGCGGCACCGCATCGACGATCAGCGCCCGCGCATCGATCAGCCGGGCCTGTACCTCCCGGGGGCTCTGCCCCTCGGGCACGGTCACGAATTCGGTGAGCCCGTCGGCCCGCTGCCGCAGCACATCCGGTGTCCCCTCGGCCAGCAGCCGCCCCTCATGCATCACGAACACCCGTGCGCAGCGCTCGGCCTCATCCATGTAGGCCGTGCTGACCACCACACTCAGCCGCTCGGCCGCGACGAGCTGCAGCACGATATTCCACAGATCGCGCCGCGACAGCGGGTCCACCCCGACGCTGGGCTCATCCAGCAGCAACAGATCCGGCGAGCGCACCAGGGTGCAGGCCAGCCCCAGCTTCTGCTTCATGCC
>JBHADS010000450.1:0-2691 GCA_041855185.1 Lautropia sp.
CCCGAGGAAAACTCACGATGGAAGCCAGGGAATATGTTGACGCAAAACAATAAGGTTCAGATCAGTGCTGCCATGCTCGTCCTGCTCGCCGGCTGTGGAGGCGGAAGCGGTGGTTCGGACAGCGCCGTTTCGGCCAGCCCCACAGCCGAAGACTACGAGTTGCTCGCCTCGCTATTGAGTTCGGGCGACGCCACTAATCCCAGCACCTCGAATACCACGGTGACGATCAACGCTGGTACGTCGACTGATGCTACGTCGACCACCGGCACAACTGACCCCACCGCTGCGAGCACGGGTACGACGACCAGTGGCAGCAGCACCAACAGCACGGCAACCAACTCGACGACTGACAGCGCTTCCACAGCATCCAACAACACCGCCGCAGGCACAGGCACGACAGCCAGTGGCAGCACCACCGCCTCGACGGACGGCACCCAGAGCAGCACCACGTCGAGCACGACTTCCGCGCAGAACAACAGCGCCGCCGCGACACCGACGCCGAGCCCCGCTCCGGCACCTGCGCCCAGCCCCACTGCCGAGCAGCCAGCAGCCGGAACGAGCACGAGCGATACGGCAGCTGATGCTTCGAGCACGAGCAGTCAGTCCGCTACTCAAGCTGCTGATGCCAATGCCGTCACCGATACCCAGGTGGCAGCCGAGGTGAACGCCAATCCGCCGGTTGCCACGGCAGCGATCACCTCCTCGGGCGTCAGCACCGAGCTGCTGTCGACCATGCTCGATCAGGTCGTTGCCTCGAATCAGCTGGCGCTGTCGGAAGCCAAGCAGGCGACCTCGATGGAAGGCGAGCAGCTGAGTACTCCCACAGAGGCGTCCGTCTCGGTGCCCCAGTCGACCAGCCGCGAATATGCCAGTTCCACACAACAGAGCATGGGCAACTACTCGCCGGCAACCACCGAATACACTTATTTCGCCAGCACCATGCCCCGCAGCCCTGAGGCCGGCCAGACCGCCTCGCTGGAGCAGGCTCACATCGCCCTGCAGGTCACACCGACGGCCTCGGCACTGCAACTCGGCGGCAGCGCCAACGTGGCAGTGGGTGTCGGACCGCAAGCACCGGGCAGCGTCGACCTGCCCGCGGCCGAGAACAGGCCGCTGCCGCTCAACGAAGAGCAGCGCTTCGGCCATGTGGTGCGCCAATGGGGCAACGGTTCCCAGACCCTGCAACTCGCGCTCCGCAACGGCGAAGCCGCCGATCAGGCACGGCTGTGCTGGCTCCTGGAAACCAGCAACACCCACCGCACGCAGTGCTACCGCTGGGCCGTGCCTGCGGGTTGGAAACACGGTGATCCGCTGCGCTTCGTCGGCGTGCAACTGGAGGAAACCACCAGCGACGGCACCAAGCTGTACTGGAACAGCGGCGAATGAGCCCCGTCTGAGTCGGGCACGCGGGCAGCGTGTCCCCTCGAACGCCCCGCCTGCCCGGCGGGGTTTTCTTTTCAGCCACAGCCCTCGCCGACCGGCGTTTTCTTTTCAAACGCAGAGCACCGCCGACCGGCGACGTACTCGTTTCTGCCTCAGACCACTGCCAGCGGACGCAGCAGCGTGGGCAGATCCATCAGCTCGTCGTCCTCGGGAATCTCGCGCCCATCCGGCAGCCAGATCTTGCCGTGGCTGTCGTACAGCACCATACCGGCCTCTGCACAGGCATCGACCAGCACCAGCATCAGCTCGTCGTAGGTGCCGCGCTCCGGCACTTCGACGATGGCATGCCGGGCCGCCAGTGCCGTCAGCTCGATCTCGATGTCCTGATAGCAGGCCGAGAAGCGATCCGAAAAACCACCGTGCAATGCGGCTTCGGCAAGCCGACGCGCCACGGCCAGAAAGGGCTGTGCGTCTGCCCGAGCCGACGGCGGCTCATCCCGATGCGCTTCGAGCAGCATCTGCGCCGCCTCCAGCGAGGTGGGCAACATCCGCTGCGGATTCTCGAATGAATCGGGATACCAGATATAGACCGGCAACGCTGACATCATTTCTCCCAGAACCTTGATCGAGCGAAGGGCTCAGGGTATGGGGCCGACCCGCTCCGCTCCAACAACATCCCGACGGGCGCGCCACACGGCCCAGCGATCGGTCGCTGCTGCAGGCAACAAAAAACCCGGTGCGTCGATCGCATCCGGGTTTTCGGGATCTCAGGGATCAGGGATCACAGGCAGAAGAACCTGTGCACCATCAGCAAACTGGCGGAGAGAGGGGGATTCGAACCCCCGAAGGGCTATTAACCCTTACACGCTTTCCAGGCGTGCGACTTAAACCACTCATCCATCTCTCCGGGAATTGCGCATTCTAGCAAAAGTTTCGCTGGCGTGCTCGGCTTGAACACGATTGCGCACGAAAGATGTTGTTTCTCCGGGCCGAAGCCGGGCTCAGGACCGGCCCGGCCGCGCCGCAGGCCGGAAGGCAAGCGGCGCGGCGGAGGGGTGGCGTGTTGCGGCGACTGGCTCAGACCGTCTGTTTGAGCTGGTCGAGCACCGCGGGGTTTTCCAGCGTCGAGGTGTCCTGCGTGATTTCCTCGCCTTTGGCCAGGGAACGCAGCAGGCGCCGCATGATCTTGCCGGAGCGGGTCTTGGGCAGGTTCTCGCCGAAACGGATCTCCTTCGGTTTGGCGATCGGACCGATCTCGCTGGCCACCCAGGCCCGCAGGATGTCGGCGATCCGCTTGGCCTCGGCCGG
>JBHADS010000451.1:0-7719 GCA_041855185.1 Lautropia sp.
CAGTCCCAGTCCCAGTCCCAGTCTTCAACGCGATTGTTCGATAAAACGAACAATTATTCCATGAATACCCCATTTATCCACCAGAGAACACAAACTACACTGCATCCATCCTCACAACCCGAAACAAGGCTTCCCCATGAAATTGCTCGATCCCATCCAGCTCGGCCCCAACCGCCTCAAGAACCGCATGGTGATGGCCGCGATGACCCGCAGCCGCGCCGACCTCGATGGCGTCGTCGGCCCCTCGACCGCCACCTACTACGCCCAGCGCGCCAGCGCCGGCCTGATCATCTCCGAGGCCATCAACATCTCGCAGGACGCACTCGGCAGCCCCTTCACCCCCGGTCTGTTCACCGATGCCCAGATCGCTGCCTGGAAAAAAGTGACCACCGCCGTGCACGCGCAAGGCGGGCTGATCTTTGCCCAACTGTGGCACACCGGCCGGGTCGCCCACTCCAGCGACCGCCAAGGTGTGCTGCCGGGCGCTCCATCGGCCATCCGTATCGAACAGGGCCAGCACTTCACCGCCCAGGGTCCGCAGGACTATGAAATCCCCCGCGCCCTGACCGTGCCCGAAATCCGGCAGATCGTGCAGGACTATGCCCAGGCCGCCCGCAATGCCATCGCCGCCGGCTTCGATGGCGTCCAATTCCACGCCGCCAATGGCTACCTGCCGCAGCAGTTCCTGTCGGACAGCGCCAACCAGCGCCAGGATGAATACGGTGGCAGCATCGCCAACAAGGCACGCTTCACCCTCGACGTGATGCGCGCGCTGATCGACGCCGTCGGTGGCGAGCGCGTCGGCATCAAGATCAGCCCGCTGCACCCCTATGCCGGCATCGCCTTCGACGACCCGGTCGCCACCTACGACTACCTGATCGACGCACTGAACCAGCTCGACTTCGCCTTCGTCGAACTGATGAAACGCGCGCCGATGTTCCCGCTGCTACCCCACTATCCGCAGGACGACGAAATCCAGCTGTTCGGCCCCAAGATCCGCCATACGCTGATCGCCGGCACCGGCTACAGCCGCGACAGCGCCGAAGCCGAGCTGGACAAAGGCCCCGCCCAACTGATCGCCTTCGGCAGCAGCTTCCTCGCCAACCCCGACCTGCCCCGCCGCTTCCAGGAAGGCGCAGCACTGACCCCCCCCGACCGGGCCACCATGTTCGGCGGCGGCGACCACGGTTACATCGATTACCCGGCGCTGCCCTGAGCGGATGCGACGCCTGAGCGGTCCCGGAGCAGCAACACCATGCCTACCGGCAGAGCAGCATCACGGCCTGCGGTCGGAGGCAGACCGCTCGGCCCTTTTTCTCTTGGAACGCCCTCATCTCCTTCGGAGAGGACCGAAGTCCGGCCGTCTGCTGTGAAGCTTGCCAGCGCGTCGTCACCGCGTGATCGGCAGATAGGGCTTCACCCAGCCAAGACCGTCTTCGGTTCTGCCCCGCGGGTTGTACTCACATCCCACGTAGCCCTGGTAGCCGAGTCGATCGAGCAAAGCAAACACATGCGGGTAGTGCACCTCACCTTCGTCCGGCTCATGCCGCTCCGGCACCGAAGCAATCTGCACATGGCCAATCCGCCCGATCATCGCTTCCGTCATCCGGCTCAGATTGCCATCGACGTTCTGGGCATGAAAGTAATCGAACTGGATGAACACATTGTCCCGCGCAATGGCTTCGACGGCCGCCAGCGTATCGAGCTGACTGCGCAGCAGGTAGCCGGGCTTGGCCTGCGGGCTGAGCGCCTCCAGCATGATCCGCACCCCATACGGCCGAAACAACGCCGAAGCATGGCGAATGTTCTCGACAAAAGTCGCCAGACAGGTTTCACGATCGACTCCTTCCGGCACGACCCCGGCCATGATGTGCACCTGCGAACAGCCCAGCTCCCGCGCATACGCCAGCGCCTGCTCGAAGTGCCGACGCGCCTCTGCCTCCCGCCCCGGCAGCGCCGCCAGCCCCCACTCCCCCTTCGCAGGATCACCCGGCGAGGTGTTGAACAGCACTTGCTTCAGACCATGTTCATCCAACCGCTGCTTCAGCACTGCGGCCGGATACTCATAAGGGAACAGATACTCCACGTATTTGAAGCCCGCCTCGGCGGCCGCCCCAAAGCGCTCCAGGAACGGACGTTCGACAAACATCATCGTCAGATTGGCTGCAAATCTGGGCATACCCACTCACCCCCCTATTCTTCAGGCTTAGGCACATTCTCGTCGTTCCGGGCCGGTTCCCGACCCGCGATCCGTGAGCATGAAGAACTCCGGCCCGAGAAGCAAGCAGAGACCGGTAACCGCCAAAGTACGAGACAACCGTCAGCCGTTCTGGAACACCCAGCGCAGCAGCTCGTCCTGGCCCGCCAGGGCACGGCGGGCGTCGAAGTGGCCGTTGATCATCAGCGAAACGGCGTAGCGCTGGCCGGAAGCCGCCGTCACGTAGCCGGCAATGGCACGCACGTCGTTCAGGGTGCCGGTCTTCATCTGGGCCTGCCCGGCTACCGGGTCGTAGCGCAGCCGGGTGCGCATGGTGCCGTCGATGCCGACCACGGGCAGTGAGGAGGCAAACCATTCGGCGGTATCGGCCTGCGCCGCCTGCTTCAGCACGGCCACCATGTCGTGAGCCGAGATCCGCTCGATGCGCGACAGGCCCGAGCCGTTCTCGACCACCAGCGACCCGAGGGACAGGCCCTGGGTCTGATACCAGCGATGCAGCCAGCGTCCGGCCGCTGCCGATGACACGGCCCCCTGCCCGCCTGCGGCCGCCATTTCCAGCAGCAGCATCCGGGTCATCACGTTGTTGCTGTATTTGTTGATGTCCCGCACCACGTCGCCGAGGCCGGCGCTGGACACCCAGCTCAGCAGGGGCTGCGCGCGCCGGGCTGCACCCGGTCGGACGAGGGTGCGGCCCTGAAACTTGCCACCCATCTCCTGCCAGGTCGCTTTGAAGAGGCCGTGCACGAAGCGCTGATGATCGAGCACGGCCGCATGGAACTGCTGGGCACCACAGGCCCGCACCTGGGTGCCGCGCACGGCGATCACCGGCTTGCCCTGCTTGGTGACGCCTTCATGCACCTTCAGCCGTGTGGCACCGGCCCGGCAGCGCCCCTTCAGCACCTTGACCTCGTAGCGCAGCTGCACATCGGCCAGCGGCGGGTCCACGCTCAGCCGGCGCGCCTTCGGATCGACCTGCAGACGCGTCGCCTTGAAGTTCATCAGCGCCGCATAGGGGTGGACGTTGTAGGCTTGACTGGGATCGCCATCGAAGGCGCTGCCGCCGCCAGCAGGTGCCGAGAAGCGGCTGTCGTCGATCACGAGATTGCCCCGGATGGTGTGCAGCCCCTTGGCCCGCAGCTCGCCAAGCAGCGCCCGCAGATCCTCGATCAGCAGACGGGGATCTCCACCCCCCTGCATGACCAGATCGCCGTGCAGCACACCGTCGCGCAGCAGGCCCGTCGTATGGAAGCGGGTGGTCCAGCGATAGTCCGGCCCCAGCATCGCCAGCGCGGCATGGGTCGTCACCAGTTTCATCGTCGAGGCCGGGTTGAAGGGCTGCGTGCCCTGATGATCGACGCGCAGCCGCCCCTCGCCCAACGGCTGCACCACGAGGCCAAAGGCCCGGGCATCGATACCGGCCAGCGTCAGGTTCCGGATGGCGAGCGTGGTCATCGCATCTTCGGACAGCACGGCCGGCTCGGCCGTATCGGTCATCGGCCACTCGGTCAGGGCCGCGGTCTGCAGCGAGGCGGCCGGTGACTGTGATGGCGCCATGCCCGGTGCCGGCGTCGACGGCGACACGGACGGAGATGCCGTTACCCATTCCGATGCCGGGGCAGAAGCCGACACGACGAGGGGTGCCGACGGGCGGGCCTGCCGGGTCAGCAATCCCGTGCCCGGCGCCGTCTGCTGAAAGATGCTGCCCGTGCGGGGCAGCGGTGCAGCCCCATCGGCCGCCCAGACCCTGCCCACCGACAACAGGCCGATCGCGCCCCAGAGGAGCACGCCTCGTCCGTACCGATTCCGCCCACCCGACACCATCATCCCGCCCCGCTGGTCATCGCGCCGATCCGGCCAGCGCGTGTGATGCACTAGCCCAGACCCCGCTGAAAGAGAAGACAATGGTGCGGCTGCCGCCCAACACTGCCGACCCACAGGTGACGAACGACCGTCCACGCCCGACCGAATGCCGCTCCGCGCGCCGCACAGCGGCGCGGGCGCAACGGGCCGCCCACCAGCTACGGGCCGGCCCCTGGTTGCATCGGCCGCAGCGGCTGGCCTATTATTAGCACTCTCCGACAAGGAGTGCTAACACCCTCGCCGGCCCGCACGGCGGGCTGCGCGGCCAGGAGCCCGAGCGGCAGAAAGCTTGAGCAGCAGAAGTCGCGCAGTTGGGTGTCGTACTCCGTCGGACGCTGAGGGTTTGCGCCCTGCCCCGGCTGCTGCCGGCACCGGCGCGCCCAGGACGATCAAAATTTTTTCTGATCCGGGCCTTGTTTTTGCAGACGCTGCCCTCAGCTTCGATCACATCCGCTTCCGACGCCCGCCTCGACGGACGCCGGGAACCCTTTTTGTTGCAACCCCCTATTCAGGAGTGAACTGAATGAAACTGCGCCCCTTGCATGACCGGGTCATCATCAAGCGCCTCGACAACGAGCGCAAAACCGCCTCTGGCATCGTGCTGCCCGAAAACGCCGCCGAGAAGCCGGATCAAGGCGAAGTGCTGGCCATTGGCGACGGCAAGATCGGTGACGACGGCAAGGTTCGTCCGCTGGCCGTCAAAGTCGGCGACAAGGTTCTCTTCGGCAAATACTCCGGCCAAACCGTCAAGGTCGACGGCGAAGAGCTGCTGGTGATGCGCGAAGAAGACATCATGGCGATCGTTCAGTAAGAACGCGCACCCGTCTGCCCGCACCCTTCGCCCCCGCTCCCTCGGCCGTGGTGTACACCATGAAGGCAAGGAGCCGGACCGCAGGGCCGCCACGGCAGACAGCGCTTGCCCGGTTCGAGCCCGATCCCCGGATCGGCTTCAGCGGGTAGCACCTCACGATTTCCAGGACACACAGACAGCCGCCGCAGGTGGGCACGCCCGCAGCGCGAAGGCTGGCTCATTCCCAATTTCAGGAGTTTTCAATCAATGGCTGCAAAACAAGTCAATTTCGGTGACGACGCCCGTGCCAAGCTGGTCGAAGGCGTCAACATCCTGGCCAACGCCGTCAAAGTGACGCTGGGCCCCAAAGGCCGCAACGTCGTGCTCGAGCGCTCCTTCGGCGCCCCGACCGTCACCAAGGACGGTGTGTCGGTGGCCAAGGAAGTCGAGCTGAAGGACAAGCAGGCCAACATGGGCGCCCAGCTGGTCAAGGAAGTTGCCTCGCGCACCAGCGACAACGCCGGTGACGGCACCACCACCGCCACCGTGCTGGCCCAGGCCATCGTCCGCGAAGGCATGAAGTACGTTGCCGCCGGCATGAACCCGATGGATCTGAAGCGCGGCATCGACAAGGCTGTCGCCTCGCTGATCGACGAGCTGAAGAAGCTGTCGAAGCCGACCACCAGCAGCAAGGAAATCGCTCAGGTGGGCTCGATCTCGGCCAACAGCGACGAAGAAATCGGCAAGATCATCTCCGAAGCCATGGAGAAGGTCGGCAAGGAAGGCGTGATCACCGTCGAAGACGGCAAGTCGCTGAACAACGAGCTGGATGTCGTCGAAGGCATGCAGTTCGACCGTGGCTACCTGTCGCCCTACTTCATCAACAACCCGGATCGCCAGGTTGCCGTCCTGGAGAACCCGTTCATCCTGCTGCACGACAAGAAGATCAGCAACATCCGTGATCTGCTGCCGGTGCTGGAGCAGGTTGCCAAGGCTGGCCGTCCGCTGCTGATCGTCGCCGAAGACATCGAAGGCGAAGCCCTGGCCACCCTGGTCGTCAACAACATCCGTGGCATCCTGAAGACCGTCGCCGTCAAGGCTCCGGGCTTCGGCGATCGCCGCAAAGCGATGCTGGAAGACATGGCCATCCTGACCGGTGGTGTCGTCATCGCCGAAGAAACCGGCATGTCGCTGGAAAAAGCCACGCTGGACGAGCTGGGCAGCGCTGCCCGCGTCGAAGTGGCCAAGGAAAACACCACCATCATCGACGGCGCCGGCGACGGTAAAGCCATCGAAGCCCGCGTCAAGGCCATCCGTGCCCAGATCGAGGAAGCCACCAGCGACTACGACCGCGAGAAGCTGCAGGAGCGCGTCGCCAAGCTGGCCGGCGGTGTTGCCGTCATCCGCGTCGGTGCTGCCACCGAAGTCGAGATGAAAGAGAAGAAGGCCCGTGTCGAAGACGCGCTGCACGCCACCCGTGCCGCTGTCGAAGAAGGCATCGTCCCCGGCGGTGGCGTTGCGCTGCTGCGCGCCAAGGCCTCGGCCAAGATCTCGGGCAGCAATGCCGACCAGGAAGCCGGCATCAAGATCGTGCTGCGCGCGATCGAAGAGCCGCTGCGTCAGATCGTCACCAACGCCGGCGAAGAAGCCAGCGTGATCGTGGCCAAGGTTGCCGAAGGCAAGGGCAACTTCGGTTACAACGCCGCCAACGGCGAGTACGGTGATCTGGTCGAGATGGGCGTGGTCGATCCGACCAAAGTCACCCGCACCGCGCTGCAGAACGCCGCTTCGATCGCCGGCCTGCTGCTGACCACCGACTGCCTGGTCTCCGAAGCTCCGGAAGACAAGCCGGCCGCTGGCGCTGGCATGCCCGACATGGGTGGCATGGGCGGCATGGGCATGGGCATGTAATCCCTTCCCTGCTGTCTGGCCGGGACACCTTCCCTTCGGGGAAGGCGTCCCGAAAAGATCAAAGGCCGTGTCCTGGGCAAGCGCCCTCGACACGGCCTTTTTGCGTTGAGGCATCTTGCCTTGCGCCTCGGCTTGTGCGCCATGCAGAACGCCGTGGCTCCCCGCCTTCCGGCCAGGAACCACGGCGTTCAACGGTCAGGACACCGCGCTGCAGCAGCGCATCGCTGGCTCAGCAGCCATGCAGCGCCCGGCCAGCGGATGCTGCATGCTCTCCATCAAGCGGATCGAGCCGGGATCAGTCCGCCACTTTCAGGCGACCGCCACGGCCCAGCCCGCCCTTGACGGTCTGTGCCTTGTAGTTGCGCAGCGAAACCACCATGTTGTTGTAGGCATCGATGAAGGCCGCAACCGTCGCCTTGCCTTCCGGCGTCTTCGAGAAGCCGCCCAGCGCACCGGCGGCACCGCCACCCAGCGCGCCAAGCGCCGCGCCATAGTTGGACGAGGTGGCATTGCCCTCGGAGATGCCGATCTGCACGCCCGAGCGGATGTCATAGAGGGTCAGCGTGACCACCGACGCCTTGGTTTCGAGCGAACCCGCCAGCCCTGCCAGCGCCCCCGGCAGGAAACCCGCCAGCCCACCAGCCACCTTGCCGGTCGTACTGTCGTCGATCACCACATCCGGCTCCAGCAGGTAGTCGGCCGCAACGCGCTGGCCCTTCTGCTGCTTGGAACCGGCACGGAACTCACCCGAATTGCGCTGCCGATCGGTGATCGAAGAAACCTTGCCCTCGGTGCGGGTGTTGCCGATCGAGGTGATCACGAAGCAATTGGATTGCTGCACGGCCAGCCGCAGCAACGAGTTGACCTGGGTCGAGCGGGTACCAGTCAAGGTGTAGTAGCCCGTCTGCAGACGACCATCGTCCACCGCCAGCGTGCCCAG
>JBHADS010000452.1:0-2915 GCA_041855185.1 Lautropia sp.
ATCTGCTGCAGCAAATGCTTCGCCCGGCTGGGATGCACCCCATTGTCGATTTCTTCGATGACGACCAGACTGCCTTCGGGCGCTGACAGCATGGCGGCAGCGATTGCCAGCACGCGCAGCGTGCCATCGGACAGCAATGAGGCGTCACAGGCTCTTTCGACGCCCCCGAAGGTTTCGATCAACTTGAGCATCACCCCGCCACGAGGCTCTTCCAGAAAGCCCAGCCCCGCGATGTCCTGCTCCGGCAAGCTCTGGATGAAGGCAAGAATGGCCTCACGGTTTCTGGTCTGAACCTCGTCGCCCTGCTGACCGTCCCTCCCCCACAGGTTGAACAGAACGGCCGAAACATTGCGGCCATTGCCTTGCAGCACACCATCGGATGGAAATGCGTAGTCCCGCATCTGTGCAGGCACAGGGTCGAGAAACAGCATGGCCGACAACAGTTTTTCCAGCTCCTGCGTGACGGCAGGAATCTGCTCCCGCGACTTCCGGTGTGCTGCCTCAAAGGCTGCAGGACTGGTCAATTGGGTAAAGATCGCCATCTGATCCGAGCAGGTGGTGTGGGGCTTTTTTCCGCCTCGCGCAAAGTTGTTATAAGCAACCCCGACATCAGTCCCCGGCCCGGTTGATGGTTGATCCAAGTGGTACAACGGAACCTTGCTGCCCACAGAACCACTCCGCGAGTCCTCCTTCCCTCGCATCACCTCTGACTGAATATGAAGACCATCCGGACGCAGCTTGATCTGCATCTCCAGGTGGTTCCATTCCGGTGCGCTGATTTCCACCCCCAGACCAAAAACCGCTTGCCTCTGATACGGCAGATCGTCCACCTTGCCGCGCACGACCCGATCTCCACTCTGCACCGCATATTGAATGGCTGACAGACGCTGCCCCTGGGCCAGCCAAGCCAGCAGGCGCATCCCTTCGATCAGATTGCTTTTGCCGGAAGCATTGGCACCAATCAGCACGGTCAACGGTGCAAGTGGCAGATGAGCCTGCCGGTAGCTCTTGAAATGGTCAAGGCTGATTGCGGTCAGCATGTCTTTTGATTCCTCTCCATCTGCCGGTGTCACAGGAGCCCCCTGGACGCCCGGAGCCCCCGAAGCCCCTCACAGCCAGACGGCGCGACACGATGCGACAAACGCACGACACGCTCAATGATAACGAGACACCCCCGGCAGTGTCTTTCGCGCGACGCGGCCGGGGTACAGCGGGGGCAGGGGATACCACGGCCCATTTCCTTCATGCCCGGTGCTGCACCCGGGGCTTGCTCGCCCCCCCGACAAGGAGCTGCTGCCACGCGCCGGCACGCTGCCTCAGCGGCCTTCGACCCGCTCGGCGATCTGACGGCCCCGTTCCCGCCAGGGAACTTCGATCCAGCGGTAGCTGATCATCGAGGCGATGAAAACGGCCAGCACATAGACGGCGAGGACCGCGTATTTCAGCGGCTCGTCGAAACGGCGCCCCGGCCATTCAAAGATCGTCAGCACGCTGACATGCACCAGATAGATCGAATAGCTGTGCACGCCGAGCCATTGCAGCGGTCGGCTCTGCAGCAGCGCCGCGACAGCGCCACGGTCGGGCAGCACCGACCAGACCAGCACCCCGAAAGCAAAGGGAATGGCATAGACCCAGGCGCCCAGCTCGGCCCGGTATATCACCAGCCACAGCGACAGTGCTGCCGCGGCCAGCTGCACCAACGTGAGCAGCCACGCGGGCTGGCGGGCGGAGATGCCTCGCATCTGCTCCCAGCCATACCAGATCAGCACGCCCAGGAAGAAACTGAGCAGCCCCCGCGGCAAACCATGTACATCCGAGGTGAAGGGCCGCGCCGGCAGGCCAGTGCCGGGCTGCACGAAGTAGACGAGGCAGGCCAGCACGGTCAGCACACTGATCCAGAGCCGCGTCGGCTTCGAGCGCACGTTGAAGAACAGCAGCGCAAAGATCAGATAGATCCAGAACTCGACCGACAGCGACCAGGAGGGGTAGTTGTGCAGCGCCTCGGTCATGATGCCCAAGCCCTGCAGCATCAGCAGTTCCAGGATGAAGTACGGCAGGCTGAAGAACTCGACGGCGAAAGGTTTTTCACCGCCGAGCTGAATGCCGGCCAGGCCCAGCCCCCATTTGGCGCTCTGCACGAAGATGACGGCGCCGATGGCCGTGAGCGTGGTGACGAGATGCAGCGGGTAGAGCCGGAAGAAGCGCTTGATGAAGAAACCGCGCAGCTGCTGCCCCGAATGCAGGCGCTCGCCGTAGACGGCAGCCATGATCACGCCGCTGATCACGAAGAACAGGTCGACGAACAGCCAGGCGTTCTGCACCAGCCCCCAGCCGGCGGGCGTCCCTCCCCAACGACTCATGATGTAGGCGTGGAAGAACACCACCATCAGCGCAGCAAGGCCGCGCAAACCTTCAATCGAGCGGATCAAGACCGGAACATCCTCTTAGAGCGGGTTATGCACACAGGAGCGCCCACCCGGCAATACAGGAAGCAGGATGGACCGCGATCGACGGCGGGGCGGGCGCACGACAGTACCCGACGCCTTGTCCGGCCCCCTGAGCAATCGCAACACGAATGTGCAAAGAGTAACAAATACCGGCCGGCAACGCCCATATGCCCACCTGCCCGGCCCCGCCCGTCAGCCGCCGCACCGGGCCCGCGGGGTGCTAGGCGCCCAGAACCGCCTCCAGCGAGCCCGCATCCAGCACCCGGTCCAGCCAGACTTCGATCTGCTCCGGCGCTGCGGCCTGGATGCGCGCCAATGCCTGCGGCGGCAGCTGCCCGAAGCGTCGAGCCCGCTGATCGGCGCGCTTGGCCAGCCCGGATTCGACTTGACCAGCCCGGACTCATTCAGCAGCAGATACTGCAGCCTTGGCAGATACTGTGCCACAAGTCCCGGCACTTTGGGGATCAG
>JBHADS010000453.1:0-12838 GCA_041855185.1 Lautropia sp.
CCGGGCGATGGTCAAGGTCGTTACCCCGACCTTGCACAAAGGCGCTCCGGTTGCGTCGCTGATCGAACCCAAGAAGCGTGGTTCGGGCCGCAACAACCTGGGGCACATCACCACCCGCCATCGTGGCGGTGGTCACAAGCGCCATTACCGCGTGGTGGATTTCCGCCGCAACAAGGATGGCATTCCCGCACGCGTCGAGCGTCTGGAATACGATCCGAACCGTAGCGCCCACCTGGCCCTGCTGCTGTACGCAGACGGCGAGCGTCGCTACATTCTGGCGCCGCGTGGCGTGACGGCAGGCACCGAGCTGATGTCCGGTTCCGAGGCGCCGATCCGCGCCGGCAATGCGTTGCCGATCCGGAACATTCCGGTGGGTTCCACCATCCACAACATCGAGATGCAACCCGGCAAGGGTGGGCAGATCGCCCGTTCCGCGGGTGGTTCGGCTCAGCTGCTGGCCCGTGAAGGCATCTACGCTCAGGTCCGTCTGCGCTCCGGTGAGATCCGCAAGATCCACATCGAGTGCCGCGCCACCCTGGGTGAAGTGGGCAACGGTGAGCACAGCCTGCGCCAGATCGGCAAGGCCGGTGCCACCCGTTGGCGTGGTATCCGCCCGACCGTTCGCGGTGTGGCAATGAACCCGATCGATCACCCGCACGGTGGTGGTGAGGGTCGTACCGGGGAAGGCCGCGTTCCGGTCAACCCGTGGGGCAAGCCGACCAAGGGCTATCGCACTCGTCGCAACAAGCGTAGCGATGGGATGATCGTTCAGCGGCGCAAGAAGAAATAAACGGTAAAACGACATGGCACGTTCAATCAAGAAGGGTCCGTTTGTCGACCATCATCTGCTGGCGAAGGTTGATGCCGCAGCGTCTGGCAAGGACAAGCGTCCGATCAAGACCTGGTCGCGTCGTTCGACCGTTCTGCCTGAGTTCATCGGCCTGACGATCGCTGTGCACAACGGCAAGCAGCATGTTCCGGTGTTCATCAACGAGAACATGGTTGGTCACAAGCTGGGTGAGTTCGCGCTGACCCGCACGTTCAAAGGGCACGCCGCCGACAAGAAGGCCAAGCGTTGATGTGACGCCGGTATCGCCGCGGTGCAAGCCGTGGCGGTATGGGCAGTCGCTGGCCTGAAAAGATCAAGGGAAAGTTGACGATGGAAACTCAAGCAGTCCTGCGCGGTGTCCGGATTTCCGCCCAGAAAGGGCGCCTGGTTGCTGACCAGGTTCGCGGAAAGCCGGTGGAAGCCGCGCTGAACATCCTGAATTTCTCGCCGAAGAAAGCGGCGAAGATTCTGAAGAAAGTATTGGAATCGGCTATTGCGAATGCCGAGCACAACGAAGGTGCAGACGTCGATGAACTCCGCGTCAAGCGGATTCATGTCGAGAAGGGCCAATCGCTGCGTCGTTTTTCGGCGCGTGCGAAGGGTCGCGGCGTGCGCATCGAAAAGCAAACCTGCCATATCTACCTGACGGTTGGTACCGGCAAATAAGCTGAGGAAGGACCGAGAAAAATGGGACAGAAAATTCACCCAACCGGATTCCGGCTTGCCGTCAGTCGCAACTGGGCTTCGCGTTGGTACGCAGGTAACAAGGATTTCGCCGGAATGCTGAAGGAAGACCTTCAGGTCCGCGAGTTCCTCAAGAAACGTCTGAAGAACGCTTCGGTCGGTCGCATCCTGATCGAGCGTCCCGCCAAGAATGCACGCATCACGATCTACTCGGCCCGTCCGGGTGTGGTGATCGGCAAGAAGGGCGAGGACATCGAGCGTCTGAAGGTCGAACTCAACAAGATGCTGGGTGTTCCCGTACACGTCAACATCGAAGAGATTCGCAAGCCTGAAGTCGATGCGCAGCTGATTGCCGACTCGATCACGCAGCAGCTGGAGAAGCGGATCATGTTCCGTCGCGCGATGAAACGTGCGATGCAGAATGCCATGCGCCTCGGCGCCCAGGGCATCAAGATCATGAGCGCTGGCCGTCTGAACGGTGCCGAGATCGCCCGTACCGAGTGGTACCGCGAAGGCCGCGTGCCTCTGCACACCCTGCGTGCCGATGTCGATTACGGCACCTCGGAAGCGCAGACCACCTACGGCATCATCGGCGTCAAGGTTTGGGTCTACAAAGGTGACACCCTGGGTCGCGGCGAAGCGCCGGAAGCAGCCGAGAAAGAAGCGGCAGCCAACGAGCGTGAAGACCGCCGTTCCCGTCGTCCGGGTCGTCCGGGTGCTGCGCCGGGTCGTGGCCGTCGTCGCGATGCGGCTGATGGTGCGGACGGCAAGGCGCCTGCACGGCGGGCGCCCCGCAAGGCTGCCGGTGCCGAAGGTGCCGAGGCCGCTGCCGGTGCCGAAGACAAGGGCGACAACTGATTGGTCTGCCGATGCAGTCCGATGAGTGAACACAGCTAAGGTAGAAGAATCATGTTGCAACCCTCCAGACGTAAGTACCGGAAGGAACAGAAAGGCCGCAACACGGGTCTGGCGACCCGTGGCGCCTCTGTTGCCTTCGGTGAATTTGGCCTGAAAGCCACCGAGCGTGGCCGTCTGACGGCCCGCCAAATCGAATCGGCTCGTCGTGCCATGACCCGGCACATCAAACGGGGTGGTCGGATCTGGATCCGCATCTTCCCGGACAAGCCGATTTCCCAGAAACCTGCGGAAGTGCGTATGGGTAACGGTAAAGGCAACCCGGAATACTGGGTCGCCGAGATCCAGCCTGGCAAAGTGCTGTATGAGATGGACGGCGTGAACGAAGCGCTGGCCCGTGAAGCCTTTGCTCTGGCTGCGGCCAAACTGCCGTTGTCGACGGTTTTCGTCACCCGTCATCTTGGCGCCTGACGCCTCATAGCATCGGAGTCGATGATGAAAGCGAAAGATTTGAGAACCAAAGACGCGGCAGGGCTGGACAAAGAGTTGCAGGAGCTGCAACGCGCGCATTTCGCGCTGCGGATGCAGATTGCCACTCAGCAGAACAGCAATACCGCCCAACTGAAGCGGCTGCGTCGGGATATCGCCCGTGTGCGCACCGTGATCAACGAGCAGCAGGTGGCAGCCAAATGAATCAGCAAGCAGCAGAGCAGCCGCGCACCAACACCCGTACCCTGACCGGTCGGGTGACCAGCAACAAGATGCAGAAGACCGTGACCGTTCTGGTCGAGCGCAAGGTCAAGCATCCTGTCTATGGCAAGTACGTGGTTCAGTCGAAGAAGTATCACGCGCACACCGAAGACCAGTTCAACGAAGGTGATCTGGTCGAGATCCAGGAAGGTCGTCCGGTTTCCAAGACCAAGTCCTGGTATGTGACGCGTCTGCTGACCGCCGCCAAGGTGGTCTGAGCATCGGGGCGTTCGTCCGGAAGGGCTTCCTGCCCTTTCGCCGCGTGCGCGGACCCGAGGAGAGCCCGGCTTCGGCCGGGTTTTTTCTTGGTGGGGTCCTTTCCTTGGAAAAAATGCTCATGCCCCTTGTGGGCATGTGAAGATCTACTCTATAATCCGAGATTCTCCACTTGAGCACGTTGCCGTGCACGGGCGGGGAGTCTAGCCAGGCGTTTCACCGTCGGTGGAACAAGCGGCCGGTCAGTCGGTGGCAGTGCTTTGCCGGGTGGCCGTTTCAATGAATTCAATCCGATCGGTGTCGCTAGAGACCGGTCAACGGAACCAATACTGGTCTGCACGCATGTGCGGGTCCAAGTTGGCTAAAGAAATCGTCAGGATATTGCAATGATTCAGATGCAGTCGACGCTGAGCGTCGCCGATAACACGGGTGCGCGCGAAGTCATGTGTATCAAAGTGCTCGGTGGCAGCAAGCGCCGCTATGCGGGGATCGGTGACATCATCAAGGTCTCGGTGAAGGATGCGCAGCCACGTGGTCGTGTCAAGAAGGGCGAGATCTACAACGCCGTCGTTGTGCGTACTGCCAAGGGTGTGCGTCGTCCCGACGGTTCGCTGTTGCGCTTCGATGGCAACGCCGCTGTGTTGCTCAACTCCAAGCTCGAGCCGATCGGCACCCGTATCTTCGGGCCTGTCACGCGTGAGCTGCGTACCGAGCGCTTCATGAAGATCGTCTCGCTGGCGCCGGAAGTGCTGTAAGGCAGCCGATCAATACAGGATTCAGGCCGAGGGCTGTTTAACCATGATGCAAAAGATTCGTAAGGGCGATGAGGTAATCGTCATCGCTGGACGGGACAAGGGTAAGCGCGGCACCGTGTCGCAGCGCGTCGATGACCGGCTGCTGCTGGTCGATGGCGTGAATGTCGTCAAGAAGCACGTCAAACCCAACCCGATGCGCGGGATCCCCGGTGGGATCGTGGACAAGTCGATGCCGATCGATCAGTCCAATGTGATGGTGTTCAATCCGGCGTCCGGCAAGGGCGATCGGGTTGGTTTCAAGGTTCTTGAGGATGGTCGCAAAGTTCGTGTCTTCAAGTCGAACGGAGAACAGCTGAATCCCTGATTCTGCTGAGAATCAGGAGCAGCTCTTAAGGAAACATCGATGGCACGTCTCTTAGATACCTATCGCGAAAAGCTCTCGCCTGAGCTGATGAAGCGATTCGGCTACAAATCCGTGATGGAAGTGCCGCGGATCACCAAGATCACGCTGAACATGGGCGTGGGTGAGGCGGTTGCAGACAAGAAGATCATGGAAAACGCGGTCGCTGACCTGGCCAAGATCGCCGGTCAGAAACCTGTCGTCACCAAGGCCCGCAAGGCGATCGCCGGCTTCAAGATCCGGGAAGGTTATCCGATCGGTTGCATGGTCACGCTGCGTGGCGTCCGCATGTATGAATTTCTCGATCGTCTGATCACGGTGGCTCTGCCCCGTGTGCGCGACTTCCGCGGTGTGTCGGGTCGCTCCTTCGACGGTCGTGGCAACTACAACTTCGGTGTCAAGGAACAGATCATGTTCCCTGAGATCGAGTACGACAAGGTCGATGCGCTGCGTGGGCTGAACATCAGCATTACCACCACTGCAAAAACTGACGAGGAAGCCAAGGCGCTGTTGTCGGCGTTCCGGTTTCCGTTCCGCAACTGAGGTTGGCTGGCATCTGCCGCAAACCGCAAGCCGACCTCCAGGGGTGATTGAATGGCAAAGGCATCCATGATCCAGCGCGAAATCAAGCGCGAAGCACTGGTCAAGAAGTACGCAGCCAAACGTGCCGCACTTCAGGCCATCATCGACGATCAAAGCAAATCCGACGAGGAGCGCTATCAGGCGCGTCTCGCCATCCAGAAGCAACCGCGTGCAGCAAGTCCGACGCGCATGCGCAAGCGCTGCGTCCTGACCGGTCGCCCGCGCGGCGTGTTCCGCAAGTTCGGCCTGGGCCGCAACAAGCTGCGTGAATACGCAATGCGGGGAGAAATCCCTGGTTTGACCAAGGCCAGCTGGTAATTGCGTCGGAGTAAGTGAAGTGAAGAAATTCGAATCGAATACGGTCAAGCTCGGCAAGAAGCCGATGTTTGCCAGCTACGGGAGCGACCATCAATGAGCATGAGCGATCCGATCGCCGACATGTTCACGCGGATCCGTAACGCGCAGCGCGTCGAGAAGGAATCTGTCGTGATCCCCGCATCGAAACTCAAGGTGGCCATTGCCCGCGTTCTGCAGGACGAAGGTTACATCGACGGTTTCGAGGTTCAGGAAAATGGCGGCAAGCCGCTGTTGAAAGTGGCGTTGAAATACTACGCCGGCCGTCCGGTCATCGAGCGCCTCGAGCGCGTGTCCCGCCCGGGTCTGCGCATCTACAAGGCGCGCAATGATCTGCCGCAGGTGATGAACGGTCTGGGTGTTGCCATCGTGACCACGTCCAAAGGCGTGATGACCGATCGCAAGGCTCGCCAGGCTGGAATCGGCGGCGAAGTGCTCGGCTACGTCGCTTAAGGAGGCCAGAGAATGTCACGTATCGGAAAAATGCCGATTCCCGTGCCGAAGGGCGCGGAAGTCACGCTGGCCGCCGACAGCATCACCGTCAAGGGGCCGATCGGCACCCTGGTGCAAGCGATCAACCCGCTGGCACGCATCGTTCGCGAAGGCGACGAGCTGCTGGTTTCGCCCGCCGACGACTCGGCTGCTGCCAACGCGATGTCGGGCACGCTGCGTGCGCTGGTCGCCAACATGGTGACGGGTGTCACCAAGGGCTTCGAGCGTCGTCTGACCCTGGTCGGCGTGGGCTTCCGTGCCCAGGCTCAGGGCAATGCGCTGAACCTGTCGCTGGGTTTCTCGCATCCCGTGGTCCATCAGCTGCCGGAAGGTGTCAAGGCCGAAACGCCCAGCCAGACCGAGATCGTGCTGAAGGGCGCCGACAAACAGAAGGTTGGTCAAGTGGCTGCCAACGTCCGTGCCTACCGTCCGCCTGAGCCTTACAAGGGCAAGGGTGTCCGGTATTCGGATGAGAAGGTCACGTTGAAAGAAACCAAGAAGAAGTGAGGCACGGATAACGGCGATTCGCCGCTGGCAGCAGGTCTTGAGTGCCTGCTGCAGCTGGTGGAATCGCCGGGGTGCAAGGAACAGACATGGCATTTGACAAAAAGGCATCGCGACTGCGCCGGTCGCGTCAGACGCGGCACAAGATCAACGAGTTGCGCGTCAACCGTCTGGCCGTTTTTCGCAGTAACGCGCATATCTACGCCAACATCCTGTCGCCGGAAGGTGATCGGGTGCTGGTCTCGGCGTCCACCGTCGAAGCCGATGTCCGCGCAGCGCTGGCAGGGAAGTCCGGGCTGGGCGGCAACACCAACGCCGCTTCGTTGGTTGGCAAGCGGGTTGCAGAGAAAGCATTGAAAGCAGGTATCGAATCGGTCGCCTTCGACCGTTCTGGTTATCGCTATCACGGACGGGTCCGCGCGCTGGCAGAAGCCGCACGCGAGGCTGGACTGAAGTTCTGAGGACGGAAAACGAATGGCAAAGGTTCAGGCACGTGGCCCGCAGCGTGGGGCCGATGAGCGTGATGACGGTCTGAAAGAGAAGATGATCGGCATCAACCGGGTCACCAAGGTGGTCAAGGGTGGTCGGATTCTGGGTTTTGCAGCCCTGGTCGTGGTTGGTGACGGCGATGGTCGTGTCGGCATGGGCAAGGGCAAGGCGCGTGAAGTGCCGGTGGCCGTTCAGAAGGCCATGGACGAGGCGCGTCGCAAGTTGTTCAAGGTGCCTCTGCGCAACGGTACGGTTCCCCACGTGGTCGAAGGTCGTCACGGCGCATCGCGCGTGTACATCGCCCCGGCTGCCGAAGGTACTGGCGTGATCGCGGGTGGCCCGATGCGTGCGGTGTTCGACGTGATGGGTGTTGCCAACGTGGTGGCAAAGAGCCACGGCTCCAGCAACCCGTACAACATGGTCCGTGCAACGCTGGACGCTTTCCGCAATTTGTCGACCCCGTCCGAGATCGCTGCGAAGCGCGGCAAAACGGTCGAGGAAATCTTGGGTTGAGCGATTCCATCGCGCAGGCGACGGGATTCTCAGTCTGGAGAGACTAGATGAGCAACGAACAAAAGAAGACGGTCAAAGTGAAACTGGTCAAGAGCCCGAGCCGCACCGTCGGCGGGCATCGTGACACGGTTCTCGGCCTTGGCCTGAAGCGAATGAACCAGGTTCGCGAGCTGGAAGATACGCCGGCAGTGCGCGGCATGATCACCAAGGTGGCGTACTTGGTCAAGGTGGTGGATTGATATGCGACTGAACGATTTGAAACCCGCGGAAGGCTCGAAGCACGCATCCAAGCGCGTGGGTCGTGGTATTGGTTCCGGTCTGGGCAAGACGGGTGGCCGTGGTCACAAAGGTCAGAAATCCCGTTCGGGTGGTTTCCACAAGGTTGGTTTCGAAGGCGGTCAGATGCCGCTGCAACGTCGTCTGCCCAAGCGCGGCTTCAAGTCGCTGCAGGCAGGCCGTGTGGCTGAAGTGCGTCTGTCGGACCTGGAGCGCGTCGGCGCCGAGAACGCCCAGATCGATCTGGCCGTTCTGAAGAAAGCCGGTGTGATCTCGCAGCTGGCGCTGTCCGCCAAGGTGATTCTGGCCGGCAGCATCACGCGCAAGGTCCAGGTCGTCGGTATCGGCGCCACCAAGGGTGCCCGCGCCGCGATCGAAGCTGCCGGTGGCAGCGTCCAGGAACCTGTTGCGGCCGAAGCCGCTGCCTGAGATGGCCACGAAAGCATCCGTGCAGGCACGCGGTGGGAACAAGTACGGCGATCTTCAACGCCGTCTTGTTTTCCTGTTGCTGGCACTCGTGGTGTTCCGCATCGGTACCCACATTCCCGTTCCGGGCATCAACCCCGATGCCATGGCCGATCTCTTCCGCAGTCAGGAAGGCGGCGTGCTGGGGTTGTTCAACCTGTTCTCGGGTGGTGCACTGGAGCGCTTCTCGGTGTTTGCACTGGGGATCATGCCGTACATCTCGGCATCGATCATCATGCAGCTGCTGACCGTCGTCGTCCCCGCGCTTGAGCAGATCAAGAAAGAGGGCGAGGCCGGTCGCCGCACCATCACCAAGTACACGCGCTGGTTCACCGTGGGTCTGGCCACCTTCCAGGCGCTGGGCATTTCGGTTGCGCTCGAATCCCAGGGCAACCTGGTCGCCGATCCGGGCATGATGTTCCGCTTCGTGGCGGTGATTTCGCTGGTGACGGGGACGATGTTCCTGATGTGGCTGGGCGAACAGATCACCGAGCGTGGGCTGGGCAACGGCATTTCTCTGATCATTTTTGCCGGTATCGTGTCTGGCTTGCCAGGCGCCATTGGCGGCATGAGTGAGTTGATCAGCAGCGGCAACATGAATCCGGTCGTCGGATTGATCATCATTGCATTGATCATTCTGGTGACGGCCTTCGTGGTGTTCGTCGAGCGGGGTCAGCGCAAGATCACGGTCAATTACGCGAAGCGTCAGGTCGGCAACAAGGTCTATCAAGGCCAGACCTCGCATCTGCCGCTGAAGCTGAACATGGCCGGCGTGATTCCGCCGATCTTCGCCAGCTCGATCATCCTGTTCCCGGCAACGGTGGCCCAGTGGTTCACCTCGGGTGACAGCGAGAACGTCTTCGTCCGTGGTCTGCGGGATCTGGCGGCAACCCTGTCGCCCGGTCAGCCGGTCTACATGATGCTGTACGCAGTGGCCATCATCTTCTTCTGCTTCTTCTATACCGCGCTGCAGTACAACAGCCGCGATACCGCAGAGAATCTGAAGAAGAGCGGTGCCATGCTGCCGGGCATCCGACCGGGTGAGCAGACAGCCAAGTACATCGATCGGGTTCTGACCCGGTTGACAGCAGTCGGCGCAGTCTATATAACGCTCGTCTGTCTGTTGCCGGAGTTCCTGATCCTGGAATGGAACGTACCGTTCTATTTCGGCGGCACTTCTCTGCTGATCATCGTGGTTGTCACCATGGACTTCATGGCGCAGGTGCAGACGCACTTGATGTCCAACCAGTATGAAAGCCTGCTGAAGAAAGCCAACTTTAAGGGAATGGGTACGTTGGGTCGCTGATCGCGATTGCCGTACAGGAAGCTATGTCGAAGGAAGATGTCATCCAGATGCAGGGCGAGGTGTTGGAAAACCTTCCCAACGCCACGTTCCGGGTCAAGCTGGAGAATGGGCATGTGGTTCTTGGCCACATTTCCGGGAAAATGCGGATGCATTACATCCGCATCCTGCCTGGGGACAAGGTAACGGTCGAATTGACACCGTACGATCTTTCCAGGGCGCGTATCGTCTTTCGCGCGAAGTAAGACGTGGTTTGAGCCGTGGCGTCCACTGCGGCGACATTTGAGTATGAATACAGCGGGCCGGGCCCGCTCGAGTTAGCAAGGGACAGATCATGAAAGTCATGGCCAGTGTCAAGAAGATGTGCCGTTACTGCAAAATCATCAAGCGCAATGGAGTTGTCCGCGTCATTTGTGTCGATCCCCGGCACAAACAGCGTCAGGGTTGAGAGAGGAATCTGAAAGATGGCACGTATTGCTGGAGTCAACGTTCCGGATCGTCAGCACACCGTCATCGGTCTGACGGCCATTTACGGTATCGGCCGCGCTCGCGCCCGGGCGATCTGTGAAGCCGTGGGTATCGAGCCGACCAAGAAGGTGCGCGATCTGAACGATGCGGAAATGGAACGGATCCGTGAGCAGGTCGGTCGCTTCGTCGTCGAGGGCGATCTGCGCCGCGAAGTGTCGATGTCGATCAAGCGACTGATGGATCTGGGTTGTTATCGTGGGTTGCGGCACCGTCGCGGCCTTCCGGTGCGTGGTCAGCGGACCCGTACCAATGCACGTACCCGCAAGGGACCGAGCAAAGCCGGTGTTGCACTGAAGAAGTAATTGGAGCCTGAGCCAAGATGGCAAGAAACCCTACATCACAGCAGGTTGCTGCTGCGCAGCGCGCCCGCAAGAAAGTCAAGAAGAACGTCTCGGACGGCATCGCGCACGTTCACGCGTCCTTTAACAACACGATCATCACGATCACCGACCGTCAGGGCAACACTCTGTCGTGGGCAACCTCCGGTGGCGCTGGTTTCCGTGGTTCGCGCAAATCGACCCCGTTTGCCGCCCAGGTGGCAGCCGAGGCCGCTGGCCGCATCGCCGTGGAATATGGCATCAAGAATCTGGATGTCCGGATCAAGGGTCCGGGACCGGGTCGTGATTCCTCCGTGCGCGCGCTGAACGCGCTGGGCATCAAGATCCTGTCGATCTCCGACGTGACGCCGGTGCCGCACAACGGCTGCCGTCCGCCGAAGAAGCGCCGTATCTGATTCATCGTTGAAGACCACCTTGTTCGTTTGCATGCCCACAGAGCCGCTGCAAACGGACTAACCGCGGCAAGAGCCGCGCAGTAACTAAGGAACGTAAAGTGGCACGTTATACCGGACCGAAGGCGAAACTGTCTCGCCGTGAAGGCACCGATCTCTTCCTGAAGAGCGCACGTCGCTCTCTCGACTCCAAATCCAAGGCTGATACCAAACCGGGTCAGCACGGCCGTACCAGCGGCCAGCGCACCAGCGACTATGGTCTGCAGCTGCGCGAAAAGCAGAAGGTCAAGCGGATGTACGGCGTACTGGAGCGTCAGTTCCGTCGCTATTTCGCCGAAGCCTCGCGTCGTCGTGGCAACACCGGTGAACTGCTGCTGTCCCTGCTGGAATCCCGCCTCGACAACGTCGTCTATCGGATGGGCTTTGGCTCCACCCGTGCCGAAGCGCGTCAGCTGGTCTCGCACCGTGCCATCACCATCAACGGTCAAGTGGTCAACGTTCCTTCGGCCAACGTCAAGGCTGGCGATGTCGTTGCCGTCAAAGAGGCTTCCAAGAAGCAGGCACGTATCGTCGACGCGCTGAACCTGGCTGAACAGCATGGTTTCCCGTCGTGGGTCTCGGTGGACAAAAACAAGATGGAAGGCGTGTTCAAGTCGCTGCCCGAGCGTGCAGAGATCGCCGCTGACATCAATGAAAGCCTGATCGTCGAGTTGTACTCGCGCTGATCTGGCCAAGTGAGGTAAGTCCAATATGCAGACTGCAATGCTCAAACCGCGCATCGTGGAAGTGGAACAGCTGGGTCCCTCCCACGCACGTGTGGTGATGGAGCCTTTCGAGCGAGGCTACGGCCACACGCTCGGCAATGCGCTGCGTCGGGTCCTGCTGTCCTCGATGGTCGGCTATGCGCCGACCGAGGTGCAGATTGCCGGTGTGGTGCACGAGTATTCAACGGTGGATGGGCTGCGTGAAGATGTGGTCGATCTGCTGCTGAACCTCAAAGGCGTTGTTTTCAAATTGCACAACCGGGCAGAAGTGTTCCTGACGTTGCGCAAGGACGTTGCGGGTACGATCAAAGCGTCTGACATCGAGCTGCCGCATGATGTCGAAGTGATCAACAAGGATCACGTCATCGGCACGCTGACCGATGGCGGCAAGCTCGACATGCAGATCAAGGTCGAGAAAGGCCGTGGCTATGTGCCGGGCACGATGCGCTCGCTGGGTGACAGCAAGACCATCGGTCGCGTGGTGCTGGATGCCTCCTTCTCGCCGGTGCGTCGCGTCAGCTACGCCGTCGAGAGCGCCCGTGTCGAGCAGCGTACCGACCTGGATCGTCTGCTGATCGACATCGAGACCAACGGCGTGATCGCGCCCGAGGAAGCGGTTCGCCAGTCTGCCGGCATCCTGATCGATCAGCTGAGCGCCTTTGCCGCCCTGGAAGGCAACGAGCTGCCGATCAACATCGGTCAGACCGGCGGTATCGGCCGTCCTGTCACGGGTGAAGGGATCGACAACACCTATGGTGCTCTGTCGACGGGTCGTGGCACTGGTGGTGGCATTGGTACTGGCTCGCCGACCTCGGTGGACCCGATCCTGCTGCGTCCGGTCGATGATCTCGAACTGACGGTTCGTTCGGCGAACTGCCTGAAGGCCGAGAACATCTACTACATCGGCGATCTGATCCAGCGCACCGAAAACGAGCTGCTGAAGACCCCGAACCTCGGTCGTAAGTCATTGAATGAAATCAAGGAAGTGCTGGCGTCGCGTGGGTTGACGCTGGGCATGCGGCTGGATGACTGGCCGCCCGCCGGGCTGGAACGTTCCAGCTGAGCCGGTCCCACAGAATTAGGAACTGAATCATGCGTCATCGTCTCGGCCTTAGAAAGCTTAACCGTACCAGCGCGCACCGGCTCGCCATGCTGCGCAACATGACCAACTCGCTGTTGCGTCATGAAGTCATCAAAACCACCCTGCCGAAAGCCAAGGAACTGCGTCGGGTCGTCGAACCGATCATCACCCTGGGCAAGAAGCCGTCGCTGGCCAACCGTCGTCTGGCCTTCGACCGTCTGCGTGACCGCGAGATGGTCGTCAAGGTCTTCAACGAACTCGGCCCGCG
>JBHADS010000454.1:0-2506 GCA_041855185.1 Lautropia sp.
CCTTCAGCGGCCCGTCGCCGAAGCGCATGTCGATCTCGGCCGAAGGCTCGGTGAACGGGAAATACGAGGGACGGAAACGCACATCGATGTCGGTACGCTCGAAGAAGCGATGCAGAAAATCGGTATAGACGCTCTTCAGATCGGCAAAGCTGATGTCCTCGTCGACCCAGAGCCCCTCGACCTGATGGAACATCGGCGAGTGCGTCGCATCCGAATCCACCCGATAGGTCTTGCCCGGCACGATCACCTTGATCGGCGCCTGATTCATCCGCGCATAGCGCACCTGCATCGGGCTGGTATGCGTGCGCAGCACCAGCGGCTCCTCCAGCGACTGGCCGGCAGCGGCTGCGAAGCCGCCATAGAGCTGGTTCAGCGCCCGGCCCTGCGCCACATCGCCCTGGGCCGTGCTCACCGAACGCGCCGCCTCGGCATCCAGCGGCGGACGCTGAATGTAGAAGGTATCCGCCATCGAGCGGGCCGGGTGATTGGGCGGAATGTTCAGCGCCGTGAAATTGAAGAAATCCTCTTCGATCTCCGGACCATCGGCCACATCGAAACCGATCGAGCGGAAGATGCGCTCGATGCGCTCGATCGTCAGGCTGATCGGGTGCAAGCCGCCGACCCCTGCGCTCCGCCCGGGCAGCGTCACATCCAGCCGCTCGCTCGCCAGACGCCGCTCCAGCCTGGCCGCACGAATCCGCTCGAGCTGCTCCTGCACCAGCGCCTCGATTTTCTGCTTGAGCTGATTCAGCTCACGCCCACGCTCGGCCTTCTCGGCCCCGCTCAACGTGCCAAGGGTCTTGAGCAGCGCCGTCAGCGCCCCGCTCTTGCCCAGAAAGGCCGCCTTGGCATCGGCCAGCCCGGCCTCCTCGCTCACCGCCGCAAAACGGGCACGCGCCTCGTCCAGCAAGCGTTCCAGATCCTGATTCATATGACTCCTTCTTCCCGGGCCTTCCGCCCTTCGGCGCCACCGCGCATGAGACCTGCGCCACAACGAAAGCCGCAGGTCGGCAGCCTCGCCAGCATTGCCCTTGCATGCTGTTGCCATCGCCACCGCATGACAACCCGTGCCACGACGCCCCCGGCACAAACCGCGTCGGCAGACGCCTCAGCACGCCCCGTGCCGCCATCGACGGGCAGCACAGAGACTTCTCCCGCACGTGGCCGGCGGCAGCGGCCGAACCGCCACCCCGATCTGCCAATCCGCAATCGGCGCCCTGGCATGAACATGGGGCACAAAAACAAAACGGGGGTTGATGCCAGGCCGCCGAAAACCGGTGCTGCCATCAACCCCCGCCGGTGCCTGGGGTCAGGAACGATCGGACTTCCATCCCATCATTTCCGCCCCGGCGCCCTTCAGGCTTGCAACAGATTGGACATCAAGCTGCAGCGGTTCCCAGCGTCGATTTCACTTGCTCGACGATGGCGCTGAAAGCCGGCTTGTCGTTCACTGCCATCTCGGCCAGAACCTTGCGGTCCAGCGTGATGTTGGCTTTCAACAAACCATTGATGAACACGCTGTAGCTCAGACCGTACTCACGCACAGCGGCGTTGATACGGGTGATCCACAGCGCGCGGAACACGCGCTTGCGATTGCGACGGTCACGGTAGGCATACTGCCCGGCACGCATGACCGCTTCTTTGGCAACGCGGTATACATTCTTGCGACGGCCGCGATAACCCTTGGCCTGATCGATGACTTTCTTGTGACGGGCCCGTGCGGTAACCCCTCTTTTGACTCGTGGCATTGCTTAAACTCCGGTTCGCTCAGGCTCAGGCGTAAGGCATCATCGAGCGGATGCTGTTGGTATCGGCCTCATGGACGTTGACCGCACCGCGCAGATGACGTTTGTTCTTGGTGGTTTTCTTGGTCAGGATGTGACGTTTGAAAGCCTGGCCGCGCTTGACAGTGCCGCCCGGACGAACGCGAAACCGCTTGGCCGCGCTCTTCTTGGTTTTCATCTTCGACATGAAAAATCCCTGTCTTGATCTTGCTTCTGCGCCCGATCGAGGTGGCCACGAGCCGGAAAAGCCTCACATCCGTGATCGCCCTGTCCGTACCCGAAGCGCTTCTAAGACCCGCCCGACGTTCAGAAGTAAGCTTTGAATGATAACACGCTGGAATCGATCCAGCAAAACCCCTGGCATCGACGCACGCGACTGAACCCGCCCCGCCCACGCAACAACGCCCCTTCCCAGTGCCGACGTTGGCATGAGGAACAGGGACGCAAGGAAATGGGAACGGGAGCAAAAGGGGGCGACGCCGAAGCCGGCCGCTGCAAGCGGCCGACGTAAAGCCAGCGGGAACGCGCGCCATGCGCGCCACAGCTTACTTTTTCTTCTTCGGCGCGACCATCATCACCATCTGGCGGCCTTCGAGGCGCGGCATCGACTCGACGACAGCGACTTCCTCGATGTCATTGCGAACCCGCTCCAGCAGGCGAACGCCAAATTCCTGGTGGGCCATTTCACGGCCACGGAAGCGCAGCGTGATCTTGACCTTGTC
>JBHADS010000455.1:0-12821 GCA_041855185.1 Lautropia sp.
CTCGTTCATCCCGACGGCTGGCGCGTTCTTCTCCGAGGAAATTGCCAGCTTCTTCACTGGACTCTGCAGAAATGGCGGCTATGTGATGCAGATGCGCTATCTGCCGCACCGGATGAGCGCCCGTTTCTTCGACGGGATGCGCGCCAGCGGTGTGGTCAGCGAGCGCCTGTTCACGGTGGCGCGCAATCTGCCGCCGGTGTCGATGTTCGGGATGCGCTCGCTGCTGACCTCGGTCGGGCAGGACGCCGGCTCGGCACATGGGTTGGACGCCGGTGCCACGCGCGGCGCTCATGACCGTCAGGCCGGTCCCGAGATGGAGGAGGCTGCGGCCAAGGTGATGGTTGGCGCGTTGCGCTGATCGCTTCCTGTCTCCCTGCCCTCCTGCCTTCAGATCGCCAGTACCTGACCGTTGCGCAGCAGCAGAATGCGCACGGGCATGTGCTGGCTGCTGGCGTGGTCGTTGAGGCCACCCGCAGCCTGTGGCGTGCTCCGTGCGGCAACCGGGCTTGCAGCCGCCGCCGGATCTGCCGAGGGCTTCGGTGCACCGCGCCTCGATTCTGTCTTGGCCTTTCCGGCTGAATCGCTGCTCACCAGGTGAATCCTGGCATGGGCGACGCCCTGAGCGTGCAGCCATTGCTGGATGGCCTGCAATCGGGCCTGGGCCAGCAGCGGCTGTGTGGCTGAGCCGGGGGCGCCGCCCTGCCGCTGGCCGATCGCGGCTTGCACGGCCTGCGCACGAGTGGCCGGGGCGCCAGGCGATGCTCCCGATGGGGCGCTTGCCGAAAGCTTTCCGGCCGAGGCCGCTGCCGGGATAGCGGACGCCGCATCGGCCCCCCGAACTTCGATGTGGATCTCGTCGGCCTGCAGTGCCTTGTCACGCAGCGCGCTCAGGCTTGGATGGGCCGGGTCGAGCTGGGCGCTGTTGCGGCCGAAGGGCAGGGTCGTCCAGCCCGTGAGCAGGGCTGTTTCCGCTTTGCGCGCCGCTGCGCCCGTCGGCTGGCCCGGGTGCGCCCCCAGCCCCGCCTTCCCCCTCAGATCCGTCTCCTGCCGTGTGCCGGTTCTCGGGGTGGCCTGCGCGCGTGTACCTGGGCCGTCGGACGTGCGTGTTCCGGCGCTGTCGGGCTGGCGGTCCTTGAGCCGCTTTCGGCTCTCCGGGCCGGTGCGGGACTCCGCGCGGTCTGCGCGGGAGGCGGCGGCCTCGGGGCGACCAGCGGCGGACTGCCGCAGCGAGCTGCGCAGTCCGGCGGCCTGGTTGATGTCGGGGTCGGCTGCAACGCCGGCGCTGCGCGACAGCGCTTCGCGCAGCGGCGCCTTCAGCAACAGTCGGTTGCGCGCCTGCACATGGGCTGTCCATTCGGGGGTATGGCCCAGTTGGCGCAGGCCGCTCGCCCGGGCCTTGGGATTGGGGGCGATGAAGACGGCAGCTTCGCCGTGTCGCAGCAGGATGCCGCTGTGCACCCCGTGCACGGCCAGCACCTGACCCACGGCTTCGCAGCCCAGCAGTGCCCCCTGCTGATCGAAACAGCTCAGTTCGCTGGGCACCGGCTGGCGGAACTCGACGAAGGTGTGGCTGCCGTCATCGAAGGCATGGGCAAGGCCGAGATCGCCGATTGGATAGTCGAGGTAGAAGGGCTCGCCCTGGGCATCGGTGTGGCTGGCAAGCTGTGCCGTCTCGGGCTCCAGCATGTCGGCCGGAATCTTGGAGGCGTTGCTGGCGCAGCCTGCGCCGAGCAGGGCGGAGGACAGGGCGAGGCAGACGGTGAGGCGGGTGGCGCGGGGGCGGGACATGGCGGTCTCCGGACAATCGACGAGGTATCTGCGCAGACTAGCCGGGTGAGGCGGGGCTGCCGAGGGGCTTCGTCGTTGGCTGACCGACTGGGTTAGCCCGGATGAGGGAGCCGGATGGGGGGCCGACAGCGCGGCTGTGCGCTTTGATGCGCCGCATCAGGGTAAGTCCGGGGCAAGGTGCGTGTCGGCGGCCGATGGCGGCGGCTGCACTCTGCTAGACTGGCTGTCGATCGGCGGGGCGCTTCGCCCCCTTCCTTCCTCTTTCTGACGGTGTGTCAGGTATGCAAGACGAAACCATCGAAATCCTCAGGACGCTGGTGAGCTTCGATACCAGCAGTTCCCGCAGCAACCGCACGTTGATCGACTGGGTGGCCGAGCGGCTGGCCCGCCAGGGTGTCGAGGTCGAGGTGCTGCCCGGCGATGAACCCGGCAAGGTGAACCTGTTTGCTTCG
Source organism: Lautropia sp. (assembly GCA_041855185.1). Taxonomy (GTDB): domain Bacteria; phylum Pseudomonadota; class Gammaproteobacteria; order Burkholderiales; family Burkholderiaceae_E; genus Lautropia. The sequence goes on from JBHADS010000455.1 coordinate 2,241, forward strand.
CTGGGACCGACCGATGTGCCGGGCATCGTGCTGGCCGGGCATGTGGATGTGGCGCCGGTGCAAGTGGATACCTGGCAGACCGATCCCTATCGGCTGATCAGCCACGACGGGCGAGTCTATGGCCGGGGCACCACCGATGCCAAGGGATGGATCGCCTGCTGTCTGGCGGCGGTGCCCTTCTTTCAGCAGGTCGGTCTGAAGAAGCCGGTGCATATCGCGCTGTCGTACAACGGCGAGACCAATATGCGCGGCATGGAGCGCCTGGCCGCGCATCTGCAGTCGCTGCCGGTGCTGCCTGCAGCGGCCGTGGTCGGCGGACCGACCTCGATGCGGGTGGTGACGGCCGACAAGGGCACGGCCATCTGGCGGGTGAAGATCAAGGGCAAGGAGGCGCATTCCTCCCGTCGGCACGAGGGGGTGTCGGCTGTGGAGACGGCCGCGCGCATCATCGCTTTCGTGCTGGAGCTGCAGGAGCGCCAGAAGGCGGTGCGCAACGATGCCTTCGAGTTTCCGCATACCAGTGTGCATGTCGGCAGCATCAGTGGTGGCAATGCGGCGAACATCGTGTCCGCATTCTGCGAATTTCCGATCGAGATCCGCGCTCTGCCGGGCGAGGACGCTGATGCGCTGTTCGAGGAGATCCGCGGTTTCTGCGCCAGCTTGCAGGCGGGGATGCAGGCGGTCGATCCGGCCTGCGGCATCGAGTTCGAGCCGCTGCGCAATGTGCCGGGGCTGACGGGGCAGGGCAACGAGTCGCTGACCGCTGCCGTCGGCGCACTGCTCGACGATCATCGCGCCTACCACACCGGCATGGGCTGCGAGGGCGGCATCCTGCAGGCCATCGGCATCCCGACGGTCAACCTCGGTCCCGGTGAAATGGATGCTTCGCATCTGGCCGACGAGTCGCTGTCGGTCGAGCAGATCGAGCAGTGCGAGTTCTTCCTGAAGCGCCTCGCGCGCCATCTGGCGGCCGATGCTTCGCTGGATTCGATGCCGAGCCAGCAGATCGCCAGTCTCTATCACTGACCGGGGCGTCGATGGAGATTTCTTCCATACTGATGCTGTTGGCGATGGGGGCAGGGGCCGGGGTGCTGGCCGGCTTGCTCGGCATTGGCGGCGGCATGGTGATGGTGCCCTTTCTGGTGATGGTCTTCGACCGGGAAGGAGTGGCGCCGGAGCGCGAAGTGCAGATGGCGCTGGCGACCTCGCTGACCACCATCCTGTTCACCTCGCTGTCCAGCGTCCGGGCGCATCATCGTCGCGGCGCGGTGCAATGGCGGCTGGTGCGCCTGCTGGCGCCGGGCATCGTGCTGGGCAGCATGCTGGGCGCCCGGGTCGTCGGCTACCTGCCGGGCCAGCTGCTGGCGGGCATCTTCGGCGTATTCATCAGCTGGACGGCCTTCAAGATGCTTCGCGGCGGCAAGAAGGCCGATACGGTTGCGACGGGCACGCTGCCCGGGCCAGCGGGGCTGATGGGGGCCGGTGGCATGATCGGGGTGCTGAGCGCCCTGCTCGGGGCGGGGGGCGGTTTCATCACCGTGCCCTATCTGAGCAATCGCGGCGTGCCGTTCACGCAGGCCATCGCCACCAGCGCGGCCTGTGGTTTTCCGATCGCGCTGGCCGGTTCGGTTGGCTACATGGTGCTGGGCTGGTGGCAGGGAATGCCGGGCGGCGGTTTTGCCTACATCAATGTGCAGGCGCTGCTCACCATCGTGCCGATGAGCATGTTGTTCGCCCCGGTGGGGGCCAGCCTCGCGCACCGCTTGCCGGTGGCCCGTCTGAAGCAGGCGTTCTCGGTGCTGCTGCTGAGTCTGGCCTCGTACATGCTCTACCGGGCGCTGTCGCCGTTCTTCTGAACAAAACAACAGGCCGGTTGCCCGGCCTTGGGATTGCCGGCACCTGATGGGCGGTGCCGGGGGCTTGTGAGCAGGCTCAGGCCGGCAGGAAGCCTTCGATCGACAGATAGCGCTCGCCGGTGTCGTAGTTGAAGCCCAGCACGCGGCTGCCGGCAGGCAGTTCCGCCAGCTTGCGGTCGATGGCGGCCAGGGTGGCGCCGGACGAGATGCCGACCAGCAGACCTTCACGGCTGGCGGCGTCGCGGGCAAAGCGCTTGGCGTCCTCGCCGTCGACGGTGATCACGCCGTCCAGCAGGCTGGTGTCCAGGTTCTTGGGAATGAAGCCGGCGCCGATGCCCTGAATCGGGTGCGGTGCGGGTTTGCCACCCGAGATCACCGGCGAGGCGGTCGGCTCGACGGCAAAGACTTTCAGATTGGGCCAGGCTTTCTTCAGCACGCTGGCAACGCCCGACAGGTGGCCGCCGGTGCCCACGCCGGTGATCAGCACGTCCAGCCCTTCGGGGAAGTCGGCCAGGATCTCCTGGGCGGTGGTGTTGACGTGCACCTCGACGTTGGCCGGGTTCTCGAACTGCTGGGGCATCCAGGCGTCCGGGGTCTCGGCCAGCAGCTCGCGGGCGCGCTCGATGGCGCCGCTCATGCCGCGCTCACGCGGGGTCAGCTCGAAGCGGGCGCCATAGGCCAGCATCAGGCGGCGGCGCTCCAGCGACATCGATTCGGGCATCACCAGGATCAGCTTGTAACCCTTGACCGCAGCCACCATTGCCAGGCCGACGCCGGTATTGCCAGAGGTCGGCTCGATGATGGTGCCGCCGGGCTTCAGTTTGCCGCTTTTCTCGGCATCCTCGATCATCGCCAGCGCGATACGATCCTTGATTGAACCACCGGGGTTGCCGCGCTCGGACTTCACCCACACTTCATAGCCTTCAGGGAAGAGCTTGTTGATGCGGATATGTGGGGTGTTGCCGATGGTGGCCAGAATATTGTCTGCTTTCATGGGGAGAGTCCTTGATCCTTTCGAGGTGACGATGCCCGATGGTACGTGAGGAAGGTGCATCACCGGCGTTCTATCAGTTGCTGCCGCGCATTTTCGGGCATCATTCAAAATTGGGACAGTAGATGCTTATGCAGAAAATGAATGACGATGCTGCTCTGGACGGCATCGACGGTGCCACCGAGCAGCGCTGGAACGATACGGCGTTGCAGCAGCGGGTCGAGCAGCCGGTCTGGCATGTCTGGACCTATCGGCAGCCAGCGGTGGTGCTGGGCCGCTCGCAGCACCGGCTGGTGCTGCCTGAGGGGCCGGAGCTGCTGCCGCTGGTCAAGCGTGCCGCCGGTGGCGGTGCGGTGCTGGTTGGCCCGTGGCTGCTGAGTGCCTCGCTGCTGCTGCCTACCGATGACCCCAGGATCGCCTCGGTCTCGGTGACGGACAGCTATCGCTGGCTGGGCGAGGCGATGGTGGCTACGCTGGCCGAGCTGGGGGTGCGCGCACGCGCCGTGCCGCCCGAGGCGCGGGTGGCGGCGCCGGCCGAGCTGGGCTGGGCCTGCTTCGCCGGCGTGGCGCCCTGGGAGGTGGTGGTGGATGACCCCCGTACGGGACAGATGCGCAAACTGATTGGCTTTGCCCAGCGCCGCAGCCGCATGGGGGTGCTGCTGGCCTGGGGGATGCTGCTCGATGCCTCGCCATGGGCGCTGCTGGCTGAGCGGCTGGGGGAATCGGCCGCCGGCGTCCGGACCCTGGAGGCCACGACGGTCGGTTTGGCCGAGCTGCTGGCTGAGCCGGTGTCGGCCGAGGATTTTCTGGGGCGCGTCGCCCCGCGGCTGCAGCCGATGCAGCGTCTGGGTTGAGGGGGCCGACAGCCTAGTAGTGTGAAGGGTGTCTCAGGTGCAGGATGGTCCCACTGCTAAAATTTTCGGTCTCTTTTTATTGGCATTCTGGGGTTCTGTACGCCGTGTGTGCACAGGCGGAACCCATCAAGCACTCCCGAGGGATGCAATCTATGCTGAACAGTCTTGGTGTGAAAGGACGAATCCTGCCTGTGGCAGTGGCGCTGGCATTGGGGCTGGCCGCTGGCGGCCCGCTCACGGCTCAGACCAAGCCGAACGACGGCGCGGTCCAGAGCAAACCGGCCGACGCTGCGGCACAGACCCAGCCGATCGACGGCGTGGCCGAGCCGGCTGCGGATGCGCTGAAGGTGGGCTTCATCTACCCGTCTGCTGCCGACAAGAGTGCCTGGGCGATGGCGCACGAAGAAGGCCGCAAGGCGCTGGTCGAGGCCAAGGATGGCAAGGTCTATGCCACCCTGGTCGAGAATGTGGCCGAGGCCGACGCCGAGAAGGTCATGCGCGATCTGGTGGCCCAGGGGCATCGGATGATCTTTGCCACCAGCCCCGCCTACCGCGATGCCGTGGTGCGGCTGGCCCGTGAGTTTCCGGCGGTGCGCTGGGAAGTGATCGGTAGCGGCCAGTCCTCGTCAGCGGCCAACCTGCCCGGCAACCTGCGCTTCTACGAAGTGCGCGCCTATGAAGGCGCCTATCTGGCGGGCGTGGTCGCTGGCCGGATGACCCGCACCGATACGCTGGGCTTCATCGCATCGGTGCCGGTGCCCGAGGTCATCCGCAACATCGATGCCTATGCGCTGGGGGCGCAGTCGGTCAACCCGGCGGCCCGGGTGAAGGTGGCCTGGGTCAATGCCTGGACCGATCCGGTGCGCGAGACCGAGGCCGCCCAGTCGCTGATCGACAGCGGTGCCGATGTGCTGATGTCCAACACCGGATCGAGCAACCCGCTGAAGGTGGCCGAGCGGGCCGGCAAATATGCTTTCGGCTGGGCGCATGACATGAGCATGGTCTCGTCCAAGTCGCATCTGGGCTCGGTGGTGTTCAACTGGGGTGAGCACTATACGGAAAGCGTCGGTCAGCAGCTGGCCGGACGCTGGAAGCCCAATACCAACTGGCTGGGTGTGAAGGATGGTGCCGTCGACCTGATCGAACTGTCCGACAAGCTGCCGCCCGATGTGCGCACGCAGGTCGACGAGCGCAGGAAGGCACTGGCCGAAGGCAAGTTCCAGATCTGGAAGGGGCCGCTGGTGTCGTCGGATGACCGTGAGCTGCTGGCTGCCGACAAGGTGGGCGACGATCGCTTCATTGCCAGCCTGATGACCTATGTGAAGGGGGTCGAAGGGCAGGTACCGTCCGGCCGCTGAAACCCTTGCTGCCGCCGGAGGGCCGGCATCGCACGGATGCCGGCCGCATGATGGCAGCCCGGTGCCGGGTGTCTCGTACCTTCCGGTGCCTGTTAGCTGTTGTCCGTTGGCCGTTCCCGCTGCCCGTTGGCTGTGCCGCTTGCCTTAAGGCACGGGCGCGCCCCTGTCCGGCACCGTGGCAGATTGTCGGCAGCCTTCAGCTGCCTACAGTATGATTTTGCTGAAGTCACCATCCCTTTCGCGTTCCAGATGTCCAATTTGAACCGTCGTCGTCTGCTGCTGGCTGCCGGCAGTGGCCTGTTGTCCTCCCATGCACTGCCGCGGCTGGCTTCGGCGCAGGCCGCATCCGGTCCGGCCGCGAAGGTCTCCGGCCCGCTGAAGATCGGTTTTCTGTATGAAGCACGGGTCGAGCGCTATGGCGGCAGCAGTCAGCATGCGCTCAGCGCCAACCTGCTGAAGAAGCGCCTGGGCGCCAAGGTGGAGCTGGTGCCGGCCGAGCAGGTGGCCGAAGGGCAGGATGCCGACCGGGTGCTGCGTCAGATGTGCGCCGACGGCTGTTCGCTGATCTTCGGAACCGCCTACGGTTTCATGGACCCGATCATCCGGGTGGCGCGCGCCTATCCGGCCGTGCGCTTCGAGAACCATGCCGGCTTCAAGACGGCCGAGAATGTCGGCATCTACAACGCCCGCTTCTACGAGGCCCGCTACCTGGCGGGCATCCTGGCGGCGCATGAAAGCAAACGCGGGGTGCTGGCCTATGTGGCGCCGGTGCCGGTGGCCGAGGTGCTGCAGGGCATCAATGCCTACACCCTCGGCGCACGCAGTGTCGATCCCAAGATCAGCGTGCGGGTGATCTTCACCAACAGCTGGCGCGATCCGGCCCGCGAGCGCGATGCTGCCTATACGCTGCTGTCGCAGGGGGCCGATGTCTTCACCCACCATACCGACACGGTGGCGGTGGCCGAGGTCGCGCGCGACCGCCAGCTGAAACTGATCGGCTTCCAGGCAAATTATGCCCGGATGATGCCGGCCGGCCTGCTGCTGGGCTCGGTGCTGCCGAACTGGGACGACTACTATCTGGAGCGCACCCGTGCGGTGCTGGAAGGAAGCTGGGCGCCCGACCGCACCTGGGGCGGCATCAAGGACGGCATGGTGAACCTGGACGTGGTCAACGGCGCGGTGTCGCCGGCGGTGCGTCGTCAGATCAACCAGGTCCGCCAGCAGATCATGGTGGGCACGCATCCGATCTTCGGCGGCGTGCTGCGGGCCAACGACGGCACGGTGCGCCAGCTGGGCGGCTCGCTGTCGGACGAGAACCTGCAGAAGATGAATTGGCTGGTCGAAGGGGTGATCGGGCGCATCGCCTGATTGCCCGGGATGGCCGGCCGAACGGTACGGCCCCCGACCTACGACGAAAAAAAACCGGTTGTTTCGGCAACCGGTTTTTTTTTGTATACGACGCTTCCGAGGGGCAGCGACGGCGAGTCGAAGCAGGAAGGCTGTCCCGAGTCCCGGGGCGGACCCGTGAGGGTCATGCCCCGGGAAGGGCGGGATCAGATCTCCTTCTTCTTGGCGCGGCTGGCGCGCGGTGCCTTCGGCGCAGCCGGATCGGCCTTGGCCTTGGTGGCACGCGGCGCCTTCGGTGCGGCAGCGGCCTTGGGCGCCGCAGCCTTGGCAGCAGCCGCCTTCGGTGCAGCCGCCTTCTTGGGGGCTTCGGCCTTCGGTGCCTCGGCCGCCTTGGCTTCGGCAGCTTTCGGCTCGGCGGCTTTTGCTTCCGGAGCTTTAGCTTCGACGACCGCGGGCTTCACGGGGGCGGCTTGCGGGGCTTCCACGACGGGCTTGGCGGCAACGGCGGGCGCAGCAACGGTTTCAACCGCTGCGGCCTTGGGGGCCGCCGGCGCCGCGGGCACCTCCTTTGCAGGGGCTTCCTCCTTGGCGGCAGGCTTGGCCTCGATCGTGGTCACATCCTTCTTCGCCACTTTCTTGGCAGGCTTCGTCGCTTCCGGCTTCAGCACCACCAGACCGAGCGGCGGCAGCGTGACTTCCATCGAGAACGGACGGCCGTGCATGCCTTCGTCCTCGGCATCGACGAAGCCGTTGTTGCCCACGCCGCTGCCACCGTAGCAGGTGGCATCGCTGTTGATCAGCTCAAGCCAGCGGCCGCCCTTCGGTGCACCGACGCGATAGCCGTAGCGCGGCACCGGCGTGCCGTTGAACAGCACCATCACCACGTCATCGGGGTTGTTGCCATGACGCAGATAGGCGAGCACGCTCTGGGCGCTGTCGTCGGCGCTGACCCACTCGAAGCCGCTGGGGTCGAAGTCGCGCTGATAGAGCGCCGGCTGGCTGCGCATCAGCTTGTTCAGATCGCTGAGCCAGCGTTGCACCCCGGCGTGCAGGTAATAGCTCGGGCAAGCCCAGTCGATGCTGCTTTCGTGGGCCCATTCCGACCACTGGCCGAACTCGCCGCCCATGAACAGCAGTTTCTTGCCGGGGTGGGTCCACATCAGACCGTAGAGCAGGCGCAGATTGGCAAAACGCTGCCAGTCGTCGCCCGGCATCTTGTTCAGCAGGCTGCCCTTGCCGTAGACCACCTCATCGTGCGAGAGCGGCAGCACGAAGTTCTCGTTGAAGGCGTAGTACAGGCTGAAGGTCAGCGCGTTCTGGTGGTAGCGACGGTGGATCGGGTCTTTCTGGAACCACGACAGCGTGTCGTGCATCCAGCCCATGTTCCACTTCATGCCGAAGCCCAGACCGGTCTTGTTCTCGGGGTTGTCGTTGCGGTGCTCGCCCCAGCTTGCCGGACGCGACACACCCGGCCAGGCGGTCGATTCCTCGGCGATCATCTGCACGTCGGGGAAGTCGCGGTAGACGCTGGTGTTGAGCTGACGCAGGAACTGGATCGCCTCCAGATTCTCGTGGCCGCCCAGGCGGTTCGGAATCCACTGGCCGTCCTTGCGGGCGTAGTCCAGATAGAGCATCGAGGCCACGGCGTCGACGCGGATGCCGTCGATGTGGTACTTGTCGAGCCAGAACGAGGCGCTGGACAGCAGGAAGCTGCGAACTTCGTGGCGGCCGTAGTTGAAGATCCAGCTGTTCCACTCGGGATGGAAGCCCTGGCGGCGGTCGGCGTGCTCATACAGCTCGGTGCCGTCGAAGCGGTGCAGGCCGTGCTGGTCGCCGGGGAAGTGCGAAGGCACCCAGTCCAGGATGACGCCGATGCCGCGCTGGTGCAGGTGATCGACGAAGGCCATGAAGTCTTCGGGGCTGCCGTAGCGGGCGGTCGGGGCGAAATAGCCGACGGTCTGATAGCCCCAGGAGCCGTAGAACGGATGCTCGGTGATCGGCATCAGCTCGACGTGGGTGAAGCCCAGCGACAGCACATGGTCAGCCAGTTTCGGGGCGATGTCGCGATAGTTGAGGAAGCCGCCGGGATTGTCCTCAGGACGCAGCCAGGAACCGAGGTGGCATTCGTAGATGCTGATCGGCGCGTCGAAGGCATTGACCTTCGCGCGGTTCTTCATCCAGTTCTCGTCATTCCACTGATAGTCGAGGCGGACGATCCGGGTGGCCGTGCGGGGAGGCTCTTCCCACGAGAAGCCGACCGGGTCGCCTTTTTCCAGCCATTCGCCGGTGGGAGCCGAGTGGATACGATATTTGTAGCAATCACCCTCGTGCGCACGCGGCACGAAACCCTCCCAGATGCCGGAGCTGTCGCCTCGCACTGCCAGCGGGCTGGCGCCGGCCTGCCAGCCGTTGAAGTCACCGATGACCTCGACGGCCTGTGCATTGGGGGCCCAGACCGCAAACCAGGCGCCTTTCTCGGGCTCGCCGCCGGCCTGCGTGGCGTAGGAGCAAAGATGCGCGCCCAACCAGTTGTAGATACGCGAATTGGAGCCTTCACGGAAGTAGTAAATGTCTTCCGGGCTGCAATGTGGGGCGACATCCACTGAGGGCACCCCGGTCTTGTTGGCGGTGCCTTGGTCAGGCGAGTTGTTCCCCATAGTCATATAGAGCCTCCAGCAGTAATTGGCTACGTTGATCATCAGGAGACAACGCTTCGCTCAACGCATCGATACGATTCGCAAATTCAGCCAGCGTGAGCGCATTGCCGGCACCCTGATGGAGTCGTGCATGGCAATGAGCAAGCCAACGTTGCCTTTCTTCACCTTTGAGAATATCCGGAAAATGCTTTGCGCGGTACCGGAAAGACAGTTCTTCGAGTCGGGGATCTTCATACCCCGGCATCGGAATGGGGCAGGAAGGCAGTGACTGGCGCCATTCCTGCAGGCGACGGCGGTCGGAATCGCCGACGAAACCGCCGTAGAGATCGGCTTCCACGTCGATCTCCTCCCCCGACGAGGGCTGTCGCTTGTAGACATCAGGCCACAGGCCGGCGAGCCGGGGCGACAGCGCCCGTGCGACGGCGGTGTGGGCCTGGATGGCGGCGACATCGATCTGCCAGCGCTCGATCACCTCGGGGGTCAGCGTGTTCAGCCGGCCGATGACGATCGGCGACTTGTTGATGTGCACGCTCTTGATCGGCAGCCGGCTCTGCCCCGGCGGCAGATCCTCGGTCTTGCTGAACAGCCGCTGCCGGACCTCGTCCACCGACAGCCCCTCCAGCTCGCTGGGATCGAAGGCCAGATCCCAGACGATGATTTCGTTGCGGTTGGAGGGATGGTTCGCCAGCGGCCAGACCACCGCCAGCCCGCCTCGTTCGGTGCCGTACATTCCCGAGACGTGGATGAAGGGGCGGTCCGTGCCGATTTCCTCCAGCACCGCGTTCTTGTTGCGCAGCTTCAGGCAGAAGTCCCAGAGCCGGGGCTGGCGCTGCCGGATCAGGCGGGCCAGACCGATGGTGGCGCGCACATCCGACAGCGCATCGTGGGCCTGCTCGTGGCTCAGGCCGTTGGCCTGGCTCAGATGCTCCAGCTTGAAGGAGGGGCGGCCGTCTTCGTGCTTCGGCCATTCGATGCCTTCGGGGCGCAGCGCGTGGGTGCAGCGCACCACGTCCAGCAGATCCCAGCGGCTGCAGCGGTTGCGCCATTCGCGCGCATAGGGGTCGAGCAGCGCCCGCCAGAACAGATGGCGGGTTACTTCGTCATCGAAGCGGATCGAGTTGTAGCCGACGCCGATGGTGCCGCTGCGGCCCAGCTCGGCCTCGATCGCCTCGGCAAAACGGTATTCGGGCAGACCCTGCTCCAGACAGGTCTGCGGCGTGATGCCTGTCAGCAGACAGGCTTCCGGGTCGGGCAGGTAATCAGGCGTCGGCTGGCAATAGAGCATCACCGGCGCACCGATCTCGTTCAGATCCGCGTCGGTCCGGATGCCGGCGAACTGCGCCGGTCGGTCCCGGCGCGGATCACGCCCGAAGGTTTCGTAGTCGTGCCAGAAAAAGCTGAGGTCGGTCACGTCGGATAGGTGCCGGGCACCAGAATGTTCTTGTCCACGTCCTTGATGTTGCGCAGGCCGCTGAAGGCCATCGTCAGATCGGCCTCGTTGTAGATGATCTCCAGCGC
>JBHADS010000456.1:0-9687 GCA_041855185.1 Lautropia sp.
AGTTTGCTGACCTTGGCTATGGCAAGGCGCGCAGCTGGACGAGTGACATGATCGAGAAGGGCGTCAACTGGTGGAAGGGCACCGAGCCGGTGCGTGCTGATGCGCCGGTCATGACCAGGAAGGAGCGAGAGGCGCTGGATGCTGCCGCCGTGCCGCCCGGGCCATCAACGCCCCTGCCTGTAGTCAGTCCGCGAGGCGCAAACGTGGTCAACCATCACGACAACAGCATGGTCAGCATCAACATTACGCAGCAGCCGGGCGAGGATAGCTCGGCCCTGGCCCGGCGCACGGCGCAGGAGATCGAGCGGGCTAGGCAGGTTCGGGCACGGGGCGCGATGTATGACCTGGCGCCGGGTTTCTGACGGACGGCGGGATGGGGCGTGCCGTGTATCACATGAATGGATGGATGGAAGTGGCCGGAACCGCTTCAGGATTGCATAATGCCTCAACACCAAACGACGAGGCGAAGACATGGCGGACAGGAAGCAGGCGCCGGATAATGAGGAGCTGTCGCCAGCACAGAGGGCGTCGTTGCGAGAGCTTCGTGAAGCAATCGCAGAGGCTGACAAGGCGCTGGCCAAGGTTGACCGCGATCTGTACTGGTACGGGGTGCGCCAGGTGGCCAAGATCGTGTTCTACGTCATCTGCTGCCACGTTGCTTTCTGGTTCATGTTTGGAAAAAGTGCTTTTTCCATGTGAGTTGCCCGTAACCGTTGCACAGCTCAGGCAGGCGGGAGGTCTGCCATGAGCATTGCTTATGCGATCGCAGCCCCGGTGATGATGCAGCTGGGCAGCTTCCAGTTCGGCATCAACACTGCCGCTTACGAGAGCCTGTCGCGCACGGACGAGTGGCGCTGGCCTGAGCAGGAGCGATACGGCCAGGAGGCCGCGCTGCAGTACACCGGCCCGGGCGCGGCGAGCGTCACGCTGGATGGCGTCATCTACCCGGAGTGGAAGGGCGGCCTCGGACAGCTCGATGCGATGCGCCGGGAGGCCGGCAAGGGCCAGCCGCTGGTGCTGGTCGATGGCCTGGGGCGGGCGCTGGGGATGTGGGTGATCGAGAGCGTGGGCGAGACGCAGGGCACGTTCGCGGCCGGGGGAGTGGCGCGACGGATCGAGTTCAGCCTGCAGCTGAAGCGGTACTCCAGCCAAGTCACGGGACCGGTGCCGAAGCTGCCGCCGCTGCCCAAGCCAGAGCCCGCAGTCTCGGCGCTGGCGGCCACGCCCGCGCAGAAGACGAAGAGTTTGGCCGATCACGTCATCGAGGCTGCCCGGCCGCTGATCTCGTCGGCCTCGAACGCGTATAAGGCGCTCCAGGCGCAGCTTGCGCCAGCCACGTCCGTTATCAAGGACGCAGCCGGGGCTGCCAGGCGCTGTGCGGATGCGGCGCGCCAGATCCAGACGGAGGCTCAGAAGGTGCGTGTGCTGGTGGGCGATAGCCCGGAGGCGGCGCGGCTCTGGTCGCGGCTCTTTGGCGAGCGGGCAGCGAAGATCCAGACGCAGGCCGAGAGCGCGGCCCGTATCCTGCGCCGGGCGGTCGATCACTTGGAGGCCACGCCCGAGGAGGCTGCCCGCACGATCATCCAGGCGACCGACTGCGCGAACCGCACGAGCCGGCTGTGCCGGACGGTTGTGGCCGAGGTGGTGCGAATTGGCCAGGCTGACCAGGCGGAGGGCGGCGCATGACGCGCATCGTGGCCCAGGCGGGCGATACGCTGGATTACCTGTGCTGGCGGCACTACGGGGCGACTGACAACCGGGTGGTCGAGACTGTGCTGCAGGCCAACCCAGGGCTGGCGGCACTTGGGCCGGTGCTGCCTGCTGGCACCAAGGTGCAGATGCCGGAGATGACGCAACCGGCCCAGACGCGAGGGCTCCGGTTGTGGGACTGACGCCACCGGTACGGCCCGAGTTCCGACTGCTCGCGAACCAGGCCGACATCACTGCGAGCATCGCGGATCGGCTGATCAGCCTGCGCTACACGGATGAGGCCGGGATCGACTCGGACATGCTGGAGATTCAGCTGGCTGACCATGACACAGACAAACCGATCCAGATTCCGCCCACGGGTGCGGAGCTGGTGCTGTCACTCGGGTATGACGGCAACCTGGTGCGCATCGGCACCTTTGTCTGCGACGAGATCGAGCTGTCCGGCTGGCCAGGTGAGCTGACGGTGCGGGCGCGGGCCACGCCCTTTGAGGCGTCGAAGGGTGGCATGAGCCAGCTGCAGACGCAGAAGCGTCGCTCATGGCCGAAGGGTACGCTGCTGGCGGACGTGGTGCGAAAAATGGCGGCCGAGCATGGGTTGAAACCCGTGGTCGCGCCCGAGATGACCGCGATCCGGCTGCCGCACCTGGATCAGTTGGACGAGTCGGATATCAATTTTCTGGTGAGGATAGGCAGGCGCTATGACGCGGTGATCAAACCGGCCGGGGGTTGCCTGGTGCTCGCGAAGAGGGGGCAGGCGAAGAGCGCCGCAGGTCAGCGGCTGTCGTCCGTCATCCTTGAGGCCGGCGAGATATCGAGCTACCGGGTGTCGCTCACGCGCCGGGATGACTCGGGTATGGTGGTGGCGTACTGGCACGAGACGAAGCAGGCAAGGCGCAAGGAGGTGCGGGTCGGCGACGGCGAGCCGGTCGTCAGGTTGAAGCGGTACTTTCCGACGGCCGAGACGGCGATGGCGGCTGCGCGCTCGGAGTACGACCGCCGGGCGCGCCGGCGGGCGACGCTCTCGCTCACGCTGCCTGGGCGCCCGGACATCGTGGCCGAGGGCCGGGTTGTGGTGGCTGGCGTCCGCGAGGGCGTGGATGGGGAGTGGATCGTGACGCGCGCCGAGCACAGTCTGGATACCGGGGGCTTCAGCACCAGCATCGAGGGGGAGCGGGCGAATGGTTAAGCGCGGTTATGCGCGGCAAGACGCGTATACCGCGCATAACCCGCGCATATCGCCGCGCCGGCCATCAGACCGAGGCCGGCGGTTTCGATGTCGCCGATTCCCTCGGCGCTCAGCCAGTGCCAGCTCTCGGGCGTGAGCAGGTGCCAGAATCGGATGGACGCGAGGATGGTGATGCCGGTGAGGCAGGCCAGGAGCGACAGGCGGGCGGCCCAGTGGGCGGGCAGGCTTGAATCAGGCATCGGATGCGGCCGGCTCTTTCTGGCTGGAGGGCGCAGGCTGGTCGGTGGAGCGGGCCTGTTGAAGGTCGCGCAGCATTGCTTCGCGCAGGATGGCGTTCAGGCGAGTCTGGTAACGGTCGCCGCCGGCCTTGAGCCAGTGGAGCACATCGGCGTCGATTCGCACGGTGATCTGTGTCTTGGTCGGGCGGTAAAAGCGGCCGGGGATGGCGTTGTGCCAAGCCTCGGCGCTCAGTTCCGGGGCGTCGCTCAGGTCGATCTCGCTGCCAGGGCGCTCGGCCAGGGCGCGCAGCTCAGCTGCTCTGGCCTCGGTCATGGGCGGGATCTCAGCCAAAGTTTTTCGCACGATGGTCATGGTAGTGCCTCCTTTCTGCGCGGGTTGCCAGGCGGGCGCTGATGATGCGGACGACCTCGATGCCTTCCTCGTCGTCCCATACGGTATGCGCCACCAGGAGCACCACGGCGCCGTTGGTCTGGCCCAGGGTCTGCCAGCGCGCTTCGCCGTTTTCGATCCGATCCTGCTGCATGATCCGAAACTCGTCGGCGAAGACCTGGGCTGCTTCTTCAAAGGAGATGCCATGCTTGCGGCGGTTGCTGTTGGCCTTGGCGTCATCCCATTCAAAGCAGCGGTAGTCCATAAGCGCTCCTGTCTGTATGGGCGCCACTATAATGGATTTTTGTAGTTACGTCTGTGACGTTATGCCGCTCTGGCGCCGTTCGCCGGCGCCGAGAGGCGACGGAAGTATCAATCAGCCAGCGACGCCCGCGCCTGGGTCTGCAGGATGTCGATCATCGCCTGGTCGAACTGAGGGCGAACGATCAGGGTTCGGCGGCCCATCTTGACGATCGCGCCGGCATGGGCGAGCGCCCGGTAGTTGGTGCGCAGGAACCATCGCAGTGAATCGGTGGTAGGGAAGAACCGCCTGCCATCGGGGGTGTCGATAAAGCCCTGCAGGCTCAGGATGTTGTCCAGGGGCGAGCGAGGTTCGGGCTCAGTCTCTATGGGCGAGGGTCCGGGCATCGCCTCCTGGTCGAGTGATTCAGCGATGGCGCTGAGCCGCGGCGGCCTCTCGTCATCGAATCTGGCGTCATCGGTTTCTGGCACATCGAGGCTGTCGGCTGGCTCGCTGTCGTCGGTCGCGCCGAAGACCATCGGTTGATCCTGGTCGTTGGGCAGTTCGGCGCTTGGCGCAGGCAGGTGCGCGCGTTCGGCTGTCATGGCGTTTCTTTCCTCGGGTTGGGGGTTGGTGTTGTTGGTTTTCCTTTGTGCGTCGGTTGACTAGGCCACGCAGTCGGTATGTTTGCCAACAGTTAGAAAAGAAACAAACGTGGGGAAAAATGTAATTTTTGTCGGAATTTCCCCCACCGACTCGCACTTAAAGTGCTAGGTGAGGTTGCGTATCCGTCTGATACCTTGTCGCGCTTGCGCTGAGCGTTCATCCAGTAGGTCTCGGATGGCGGTATCAACCGAGATGCCGGTGATGTACGTGAGATCGAAGACGATTTCCAGCAGCTCGGTAAAGCCGGGCGCAAGCCGAGCGATATGCAGGCCACAGGCCTCGGCGATGCGGGCGATCTCTCGGACGAGCTGCATGCGCTGTTCCCGCTCGGCATCGGCCGGCCGGCCGCGCTGGACTGGTGTGACGGCCGAGAGCTGGTTGGCGCGCTCGATGAGATCAGGCAGGGCGCTGGTGTTGAGCGCGACCACCAGGGCGGCGACGGGGCTGTCAGGGGCTTTTTCGGCGGCATCCTGCTGGAGAGCCTGCCAAGCGGGGCTGTCGGCCTCGATGAGGGCGTGGAGAGCGGTCAGTGCGCGGGCGAGGGCGCGGGTGTCCCTGGCGATCTGACGGGTCTGGATGCTGGGCTTGGGTTGGCCGATGGGCAGGCCATATGCGAGGGCCGTGGTCAGCAGCTCGTTGACCGCGTGATCCTCGCCGAGGAGGGCCATCAGGCGGGTCAGCTGCTGCTCGGAGGGGGCGAACAGGCTGGGCGTGCGATGGTTGGTGCGGGCCGGCGAGATGGAGGAAGAGGCGGGGCCGGCTGGTGCCGGTGGTGGAGGGATGGCGCTCATGCGGGGGTGGTATCGTATGGGGCGCAGCACCAGCCGTGCGAGGGCTGGTGCTGTACGTTGCCGCCTGGGGCGGCTTAGGCGGAGCTGTTACCAAAAGCCTGTCGAAGCATCTGTGCTCGGCTATCCACGCACAGATGCGCGTATCGTTTGGTCATGGTCAGCGACTTGTGGTTCATTGAGTCGGCGATGGCCAAGAGGGGGACGCCCTTCTTGGCCAGCCATGACGCATGGGTATGGCGCAGCGTATGGAACACTGCACCTTCGATTTTTGCGTCGGTCAGGGCGTTATGCCATGCCTTGCCGAAGTCCATTGGCTTGAGCGGGTTGCGACCACAAAACACGAGGTCATCCGGGCGCGATGAGCCCTTGAGCTTGCCCAGCTCCCAAGCGACATCATCTTGCAAGACCATGATGAAGGGGTCGCCGTTCTTGGTGCGCTCCGCAAACGCCTGCTTGTTTTTGAGGTCGATGTCGGCCCATCTCAGTCCCATCAGGGTGCCCTTGCGCGCGCCCGTGGTGACGGCGAGCTTGATCAGCACATGGAGCTTTTTCCAGCTCGATGCACGAGCAGCCTTCAGAAGCCGCTGGTACTCCTGCTCCGAGAGAAATCGAATCCTGGCGTTATCGACGTGCAGCGCCTCGGTTTCATTGACGGGATTGAGCCAATTGCGAGGCATGAGCCGCCGCTTCTTTGCCCAAGAGAGGACGCCTTGAAGAACTGCTCTGTATCGGTTGATGCTGGCTGGTGCCAGCGGCTTTCCGAGCTTGACAATAGCAACGGTTTCGCGCCTTGCGCCGCCTCGATTGGTGAGTCGGCCACGCCGAGTCAAGGCGTCAAGCGCATCCTGAACATCATCGCCGTCGATTTCACTGGCCACCTTGTGACCGAGTTGTTCAACGAAAAAGGCGAGGCGGCCGGCGTGGGCGGCGCACCTGCCTTGATAGCAGGACATGTAAACGTCTGCCAATTCACGGAACGTGAACCGTTGACCCCGTGTCAAAGGGGTCGGGAAGTGGGTTTCGGGTGTCATTTCAGCTCCAAAAACGGACGAATTACCTATTTCCTGAAGGATTCGTGTTTTGGCGGCTAAGTCTTTGACACACAAAGGAATTGGTGCCGGTGAAGAGAGTCGAACTCCCGACCTTCGCATTACGAACGCCTGTTTCACACGCCAGAACACGTCCTGGCGCCAGTTTACACCGGATTTAGCGCATTTCGTTTTTACCTATTTCGCTGAAATGCGCGGGTTTTGCAAGGTCTGTCACGAGCTGTATCAGGGGTGGAGAAGGGCAAAAAACAACAAGGTTTGCCGCTGGACGAACATGAAAAAGCCCCGGTGCCATCACAGCACCAGGGCTTACAGGGCATGAGCTGGCACCAGCCGTCATCTGGTGCCAGCTGCCGGTCAGAACGGAATGTCGTCGTTCATGTCGTTGAAGGACGGCGGTGCTCGGTGCGAGGCGGCTGGCGTTGGTCGGCCCGCGTGTGTCTCTGGGTCCGCGCCGGTGTTGCCTCGGCGGCCAAGCATCTTCAGGCTGTCGGCCATGATCTCGGTGGTGTACCGGTCAACGCCGTCGCTGCCGGCGTACTGTCGGGTGCGCAGTCGCCCCGAGACATAGACCAGGCTGCCCTTGTTGAGGTACTGGCCAACGATCTCCGCCAGCCGTCCGAAGAAGGTGACGCGGTGCCATTCGGTTGACTCACGGCGCTCGCCGTTCGCCTTGTCCGTCCAGTGCTCGCTGGTAGCCAGGGATACGTGGGCGAAGGCACTGCCGTCAGCCGAGTACCTGATCACGGGGTCTCGGCCCAGATGGCCGATCAGTTGCACTTGGTTGAGCATGATCGACCTCCTCAGTGTGCCTTGTTGCCGTCCGCCATTGCGGTTCGGATCATGCGTTGCAGTTCTTTCGCAGCGTCCGGAACATCGGACGCCAGTTCCGACCATGACCCAATGCCGAGCAGAAGTCCATCGGCTGGATCAGGCATCAACACGGCGTAGAGTGGACCCGACGCGTGGATGAACGTCAGGTCGGCAATCTCGTTATGGATCTGGCGAGGATCGACGTAGGTTCCGAGCAGCGCGAAGGCGATCTGTTTCAGGGCGGTTCGCCCGGCCTTCTCACCGGAGATGGAGAGGCCGACAGGCTTGAAGGTGATGGCCCCGTCCTTCAGGGCGGCGATGAACTGCGGGCCGCCATCCGCTGCTGTTGGTAGCGCTGCTTCGTTGGTCTCACTGGCTGGTGTGACCGGGCCCGAGGGCTGGACGGGCGCATCGCATCCCCCGAAAAACTCTCGGATCTCCTCAAAGGTCTCGGGGTCGGGGTGCCGCATCTCGTCGGCAGTGACTCTGACCAATGAGGCATCGTCGCCCCGTTGATGGACGATCATGTACTCGTCGTGGGCCCGTGCTTTGAAGACGAAAGCAGCGTGTCCTGGGGGGCTTTGTTGGGGGAGGACGAGGACGCGGTCTGATTGAGAGAAGCCCGAAGCAATGAGCTTCAGGAAGTTGGTGGCCTGTTCGGGTGTTTTGAATTCGGCCTTGGCGCCGTCGAATAGGTCGACGAATGCGCCTTGTTGTTCAGCGTGTCTTTTCATGGTTGTTTCTTCTGGCTGGGCACCAAGAGTGTGCGCATCCTGCTGTTCCGACTGTCACCTGCTTCGATGACATCCAGCGGCCGGCTGAACGGATCTAGCCCGGTCTGCTGGCAGTATCGGAGGACGGTCAGCACGATGTGATCGGGAGCGTCTTGGTACGGGCCGCGCTGCAACGCTCGAACGAGCGCTGCTTGGTCAATCGTCTGTTTCAAGCCGCGCGGTAGCTGGTGTTATTCGGTGCGCGGAAACGAAACAGCCCGCGTGGCGCGGGCTGGTGCAGGGTAGTGATCTCGGGGAGACCGCATGGGAGGTGCTATGCGTGGGCAATGCACCTCCCGTGCGGTCTCCAATCACCAGCACCAGCCTCACGACCAGGCTGGATCAAGCTGTTCGGGGTTTCCGCGTATGGCGATGTCAGAGGGTTTTTGTTACCCCCCCCCCCCCCCGAGTAGGCGGCGACGGATAGAGAGGCCTTCCTCGATCCTTTGGGCGAGGGGCATGCGTGTTTGTTTTCAGTCATAGGGAAGCCTCCTTGTTGCTCTGAGCACAGAAAGTTACCAGTCAAACATGGCAGAAAGAGACGGGGTCGTTGTCGAAAGCCCAATCATAAAAAAATTTCATGAGCCTTATTTCTTTCATAGTGTTTATTGAAAATCAATCCCGAAACTCATCGACACGCCACGAGACACCGCGTCACGCCATGAACACTGGCGTCATGATGAGAAACAGATTTCCTGCGGATGGTTTGCTGACTAATTGATATTTTTCCTGGTTCGACTTCGGGCGCCGGCGTCTATAGATTCGGGGTTAATCGATCTAGAGGAGAAAGCCATGAAAAAAGACGATGCTGTTCAGCGTGCAGGATCGGCCGCAAACCTCGCGCGCATTCTCGGCATAAGCATCGGGACCGTAAAAAAATGGGGCGATGAGGTTCCCGACAAGCACGAGCAGGAGCTGCGCATTCTGCGTCCTGAATGGTTCGGGCGTCGCCCGTTGAGGCCTGCTGCTACTCATTACGAGCGTTTGCTGCTGATGAGGGCGCTGGCGACTGTCATGAGGCGGTTGGCGCTTTGATTCGCATGCGCCATGAGAGCGAGTAACGAGAACGAGGAAGAAGATGCAAGGATCGGAAGCCATGCATGACGAGGACGCGCCGGTGTTCTCGGCGCTGCTGCGCACGCAGGTGTGCGCGGCACCGGGGCGGCCACTCGGTGGAACGGCTGGTGCGCACCCGATGGGTTCGGCGCACCTGGACACTCGACGCCAGTGGTCACGAACGGATGTTCCTGGCTGCGAACGCGGCGCTGGTGACGGGGGGCGAGTCATGAGCGAGATGGTTCTGCAGCCCGGGGCGCTCGGCCGATTGCTGCACGAGCAGCTGGCGGCCGAGATACTGGCCCGCGTGCTGGCCGAGGTCAGGGTGCGTCAGGGTCAATCGAGTGACGGACGGCCCGTCTGGCTGGAGCCGCATCAGCTGGTCGATACGCCGGCCGTGGCGATGCTGGCCACGCACGCCGCGCTGGTCGCGCTCACTGAGCGGGGCGACGTGGTGAGCGGCCTTGCTCTCAGGGAGGGCCAGGCGCGGGCCGTATTCACGCTGGCCAGCACATTTGACGGGCAGCCACCGGAGGCGCAGCCATGACCAAGACGCCCCCGTGCCCGGCGCTGCTGGGGCGAGTGCTGGCTGAGGCAAAGTCGATCCAGTCAATGGCCGAAGAAGGCGAGGCGATCTGGTTCGACCGCAGCTCTATCGTCGAGGCAAGCGGTCTCGATGAGGCGCAGGTGATCGAGGCGCTCGTCCACCTGCACTCGAGAGGCGATCTGATCGCGGCGATCACGGCAGACAAGGATACCCGCGCGACCCTGATCTATGCACTGACCGAGGCCC
>JBHADS010000457.1:0-3408 GCA_041855185.1 Lautropia sp.
CCAGTACAGCGCCAGGTATTGGCCGGCCTGTGCATGAGAGAGCGAACCCACTTCCGGCAAGGCCATCACGTTGACCAGCAGGCTGCCGATCGACACTTCGGCGCCCACGTAGCAGAAGATGCCGATCGCCCCCAGCAACAGGTGGCGGTACTGCCAGACACTGGTCTTGCCATCATGTTGGTGAGCGCTGGCTTCTTCGGCGATCTGCTCGGCAGCCGGCAGTTTGACCAGCGCGAAGCCGATCGCCAAGGCGATGAGAATACCGGCCAGGACCAGATAGGGAACCTGAACCGAGGCCGCTTGCTGCGCTTTGTAGACCGCCTGTTCTGCTTCGGGCAGGGCCGCCAGCTGGTCAGCCGTCAGTGCCACGGTGCTGAGAATGAAGATCGCGCCGAGATAGGGGGCAACCGTGGTACCCAGCGAGTTGAACGCCTGCACCAGCGTCAGGGTGCGGGCTTCCTTGCCGGGAGGGCTGAGCAGCGTGACGTAGGGGTTGGCCGACACCTGCAGCATCGTGATGCCGGAGGCCAGCACGAACAAGGCGCCGAGGAACAGCGGATAGGATTCGATGCTGGCGGCCGGATAGAACAGCGCGCAACCGCCGGCGGCGATCAGCAGACCGATGATCACTGCGTTCTTGTAGCCGGTTTTGGCCACCACCTTGCCGAAAGGAATCGACATGACGGCGTAGGCCGTGAAGAAGCAGAACTGCACCAGCATCGCCTGGAAATAGCTGAGCGTGAAGATCTCACGGAGGTGCGGGATCAGGATGTCGTTCATGCAGGTGATGAAGCCCCACATGAAGAACAGACTGGTCAATATGACGAGTGCTCGGTTGTTGTTCTGGCCGCTGGTGCTTGCGGCGGTTGCTGAAGATGCCATGACGGGATACCTCTCTGGCGTGGGTGAAGCAGAATCAGTTGTTGTCGAGCGCGTTGCCCAGTGCGACGGCAGCGCCGCTCAGACCGGGCTGGGCGGTCAGGACGATATAGACCGGGATGGCGGCCAGATAGCCTTCAAAGCGGCCTTTGCTCTCGAAGCGGTTGCGGAAGGGGGAGGTCAGGAAGTAGTCGATGAATCGACGGATGATGCCGCCGCACAGGTAGACGCCTCCACGGGCACCGAGGGTCAGCGCAAGGTTCGAGGAGACGGTGCCCAACATCGCGCAGAAGATATCGAGGCTGAGGCGGGCCAGTGGCGACGAGCCGTTGAGTGCCTGCTTGCTGATCTCGGCCGGGCCGAGGACAGGACGTTCGATGCCTTCCCGATCCGCCAGGGCTTCGTAGATCAGGGACAGACCGGCGCCAGACAGGAAGCGTTCGGCCGAGACGTGGCCATACTTGCGGCTGGCGTATTGCCAGATATGGATCTCGGTCTGATCGAAGGGGCTGAAGCTGACGTGCCCGCCTTCACCGGCCAGCGCCGTGTAGCCGCAGCCCTTGCTGGGAATCAAGCCCGAGACGCCCAGACCCGTGCCCGGGCCGATGACCGCGATCGGCGCGTCTTCGACCGGGGCGGTGCCGCCCACTTGCAGCAGCTCCCGTTTGGGCAGGTGGGGAATGGCCAGTGCCTGGGCCGTGAAATCATTGAGCAGGATCAGCGTATCGAGTTCCAGTGCCTGTCGGGTGGTCTCGATCGAGAAGGCCCAATGGTGGTTGGTCAT
This sequence comes from Lautropia sp., assembly GCA_041855185.1. Lineage (GTDB taxonomy): Bacteria > Pseudomonadota > Gammaproteobacteria > Burkholderiales > Burkholderiaceae_E > Lautropia. The sequence goes on from JBHADS010000457.1 coordinate 1,664, forward strand.
CTGCACCCAGTCACCGACGATCGGATTGGCGATGGCAATGGCGGCGTGCTTGATCGTTGGATTGCCCGCCATCTCCAGGTAGGCTCGGATCGCAGCCGGAAGCGTATCGTAGTCGGCGGTGGGAAGGGTCTCGACCTTGTCCAGCTCGAGCGGCGAGAGTTCCAGGGCAAAGCGGGCGTTGGTGCCGCCGACATCGGCCACGAGGCGTGGCCAGCTTGATTCCTTCTTGGTGGTCCGAGTGACCATGGCGATAGCTCCTAGATTGTTATCGTGACGGAGGAGGGGCAGCCCAGGCACCGTGCGGCACAGGCTATCAAACAGTGTGAGATAAGCACCGCATCAGTTGTGAGCGCACCCGGGATACAAGAACGGCCGGCGAGAATGTCTCTGATTCTTCGGCGTCTGACTCAGTGTACAGATATCAGATGAGGAAGATATGATGAGGCAGCGAACAAGCCGGCTTGTCGAGGTGTCAAGTGCCCGTCGTCAGATTATGGCGCAACGTAAAAAGAAGCTGATTTATTCCGCACTGCAGACAATGGGCCTTTGAGGATCGGTATGCGCAGAAGCCTGTCGGGCGCGTCGATGTGGCAGGCAGGCGAGGATCTCGTTTGGACAAAAGTACGGACAAACAGGGGACAAGCAGCGGGCAAGCAGCGGGCAAGCAGCGGGCAAGTGCGTGCCCAGGGCTGGTCAGGCATCGGACAACCGGTGTGATCGGGCAACCGGTGGGGTCGGGAACGGCAGGGTTCGGGAACGGGGGGGAGCGGAAAGCGGACAAGCGCGGGGTGGGGAGATGCCGGCATCTCCCGGGAGGACGGGGCCGATCGGTCGGACGGAGGGGCGGAGGCTTATCGGTATGTCGAGCGCCGAAGCTGGGCGCTGAAAAAGAAATGGCCCGACAGTGCGGGCCAATGGTCGAGCGTTCAGGCGCTTTTGCTGCGCGTGGATCAGCGTGCGGATCAGCAGAAAGGCTGCTGCCGCAGCTGCCGACTGTACTGGTGGACGGTTTCGACCAGCACGGCGACGTGCTCGGGCGGGGTGAACTGCGAGATGCCATGCCCGAGGTTGAAGATGTGGCCGCGTCCGGTGTTTGCCGCACCATAGCTGTCCAGCGTGCGGATGACCTGCTCGCGCACCGTTTCCGGCGAGGTCAGCAGGGCGACCGGATCGAGATTGCCTTGCAGCACACAGTCCGGGCCGACGATCTGGCGGGCTTTGGCCAGATTCACCGTCCAGTCGACACCGATCGCCGAGGCGCCGATCGACGAGAGCGCATCCAGCCACGGACCGCCCCCTTTAGTGAAGACGATGGTCGGCACGGATACCAGCTTCTTCTTGCCATCCTGTCCGATCTCTTCCCGGTAGGGCGTCAGTGTGGACAGGATGCGGCGCATGTAGTGCAGCGAAAAGACCTGGAACAGATTGGCCGGCAGAATCCCTCCCCAGGTGTCGAAGATCATGATGGCCTGGGCACCTGCTTCGATCTGGGCATTCAAGTAAGTGCTTACTGAGCGGGCAATGATCTCCAGCAGCCGATGCATCATGTCCGGCCGCTGATACATCATCGAGCGGATCGTCTGGAAGTCAGTGCCGCCGCGGCCTTCGACCATGTAGCAGGCCAACGTCCAGGGGCTGCCGGCGAAGCCGATCAGCGGCACACGATCGTTCAGCGCCGAGCGGATGGTACGCACGGCGTCCATCACATAGCGGAGATCGGTGGCGGGATCGGGAATGAACAGCGA
>JBHADS010000458.1:0-3297 GCA_041855185.1 Lautropia sp.
GACCGATGTGACCATCCCCGGGCAACCGGTCCGGGTCGACCGGCGCTCGGATCTGCTCTTTGCGGCCTCGGGGGACTTCCGGGGCGGGCACAGCGTCAACGCCGGCATGCAGTACGCCGTGCGTGACGAGCGGGTTCCCCGCCTGAACCTCAGCTACCGCTATCGCCCCGGCAACAACCGGGTGTTCAACGCCGCCATCCGTTATCAGTCGCGTGAATATGCGCAGTGGGATGCGTCCTTCGCCTGGCCGATCGCGCCGAAGTGGCGGGTGCTGGGCGGCATCAACTACTCCTTCCTGCAGCGGCGCAACGACGCCAGCACCGGAGAGCTGGTGTCGGTGCGTCCCGGGCTGGTCGAGGGCGTGGCAGGCTTCGAGTATGCCGAAGACTGCTGGGCGGTGCGCCTCGTGGCGCGCAGCTTCGTCACCTCCGAGCAGAAGAAGACCACGGCCGCATCACTGCAATTCGACCTGCGCGGGCTTGGCAGTCTGGGCAGCAACCCCTCTGGTATATTGAGCCGCAACATTCCCGGCTACAGCGTTCCCGACAACAGTCTGACGCCGGTCGATACATATTACGGTTACGAATAGGACCGCATGCACTTCCAGACCTTGCAAAGACAATCATCGGCCATCCCGTTCAAGGCGTCGCTGGCGCTTGCCGTGGCCTTGGCCTGCCTGCCATTTGCGGCCAGTGCCCAGCTTTCGGTGCCGACCGAGCCGCTCGAGCCGGCCGTCGATTCGAGCGTCGAGCCGGCCACGGACACCCTCGAACAGACGGCGCCCCCATCGCTGGGGCGCCCGGGCCTGCGACTGCCCTCGGTGGGCGGCAACGGGACCAGCGGCGCGCAGCCCTCGGGCGCCGATCCTGCGGCTGGCACTGCCTCCCGCACGCAGCGTGAATCGATCGACCGGATCGTCGCAGTCGTCAACCAGGGGGTCATCACCCAGCAGGAACTGGACAGCCAGGTTCATCTGATCGAGCTGCGGATGGGGGCCAACGGCACGCTGCCTCCGCACGACGAGCTGCGCAAGCGCACGCTGGAGCAGATGATCCTGCAACTGGCGCAGGAGCAGTTTGCCGCCGAATATGGCATGAAGCCTTCCGAGTCCGAAATCGATCGGGCCGCGGCCGACGTGGCCCAGAACAACGGTCTGTCCCTCGAACAGCTGCGTCAGCGGCTGCGTTCCGAGGGGCTGACCTACGACAGCTTCCGTCGTCAGCTCGTGGCCGAAATCGTGTCGATGCGCCTGCGTGAGCGTGAAACCGCCAACAGCGTCACCATCTCCGAGGCCGAAGTCGATGCCGAGCTGGCCAAGAGCGGTCGGGTTGCCGAGCCGGAGTACGAGATCAGCCAGATCCTGCTGAAACTGCCCGAAGGCGCCGACGCGGCGACGGTCGAGCGCCAGCGTGCCAAGGCCGAGGCGCTGGTGGCGCAGGCCCGCAAAGGAGCGAGCTTCGCCGAGCTGGCCGTGCAGAATTCCGATGCGCCCGACGCCAGTACCGGCGGCAATCTCGGCTGGCGTACCGCCAGCCGGATGCCCAGCCTGTTTGCCGACACCGTCAAGCGCCTGAAACCCGGCGAGATCGCCCCGGTGGTTCGCAGCCCCGCGGGTTTTCACGTCCTGAAGCTGAACGACCGACGCGACGGAGGGGCGGTCTCCGTCGAGCGGACCCATGCCCGCCATATCCTGCTGCCGGTCACGTCGCCCGAAGAGGAGGCCGAAGCCATCCGGCGCCTGGAGGAGTTCAAGCGCAACATCGAAGGGGGCAGGGCCGATTTCGCCACGCTGGCCAAGGACTTCTCCAAGGACGGCAGCGCCTCGCAGGGCGGTGATCTGGGCTGGCTGCAACCGGGCGAGACCGTTCCCGAGTTCGAGCAGGCGATGCAGGCACTGGCCGACGGTCAGATCAGCGGGCCGGTGCGCAGCCAGTTCGGCATGCATCTGATCCAGGTGCTGGGCCGGCGTACCGACACCGAATCGCCGGAGCGGCTGCGCAATGAGGCGCGCCAGAAACTGCGCTCGGTCAAGGGCGGCGAAGCCTATGACCAATGGTTGCGCGAGCTGCGCGACCGTACCTATGTCGAGTACCGGCTCGAACAATCCTGATCACGCAGGCAGCTCCCATGTCCACTGAACGCCTGGGTCGGGCGGCCGGCCTGCCGCCCCGCAAGCACTTCGGTCAGCACTTTCTGGTCGACCGCTTCATCATCGACAGCATCGTGCGGGCCATCGCGCCGCAGCCGGGCGATGCGCTGATCGAGATCGGCCCCGGCACCGGCGCCCTGACGGCCTCGCTGCTGGCACAGGCCCGGCGGATGACCGCCATCGAGATCGACCGCGACCTGGCGCCGCGGCTGCAGGCACGCTTCGGCGAGGCACTGACCCTGATTCACCAGGACGTGCTGCAGGTCGATTTCGGTGCGCTGGGTGCCTCGCTGCGCATCGTCGGCAATCTGCCCTACAACATCTCCAGCCCCTTGCTGCTGCACCTGATTCCCTTCGCAGCGCAGATCCGCGATCAGCACTTCATGCTGCAGAAGGAAGTGGTCGAGCGGATCGTCGCCGAACCGGGAGGCAACATGGGCCGGCTGACGGTGTTTCTGCAGAATCATTATCAGGTGGCGCATCTGTTTGATGTGCCGCCCGAGGCTTTCGATCCGCCGCCGAAGGTCGATTCCAGCGTCGTGCGCATGGTGCCGCTGCCCAGGCCGCGCACCCTGGCGACCGAGGAGCTGGAGGCCGCCCTGTCGGTGGCCTATTCGCAGCGTCGCAAGATGCTGCGCAAGACCCTGGGAGGCTGGCTTGCGCAGCGCTACCCGACCTTCGACATCGAGAAGGCGGCGGCCGGAGATGCGCGGCTGGCACCGTTGACCGACCTCAGCCACCGGGCCGAACAGATCCCGGTGGATGCCTGGTATGCGCTGGCCGATGCGTTGGCAGCGCAAGGAAAAGGGCAGGGAGGCTAGGCACCCGCCCAGGGGGGGCGCTCAGGCCAGTTGATTCAGCGTCTCGCCCACGGCATCGAACAGCGTGTCCAGCTCCTGCGGCGAGGTCGTGAAGGTCGGGCCGAACTGCAGCGTGTCGGCCGCAAAGCGCACATAGAAGCCTTTCTTCCACAGCGCGATACTGGCCTCGTAGGGGCGCACCACCGCATCGCCGTTGCGGGCCTGCAGTTGCAGTGCACCGACCAGCCCGCAGTTGCGGATGTCCACCACGTGCTTGACGCCTTTCAGCGCATGCAGCGACTGCTCGAAATGCGGCGTCAGCGCAGCGGCACGCTCGATCAGATTCTC
>JBHADS010000459.1:0-5249 GCA_041855185.1 Lautropia sp.
ACTCTGGACCTCGACGACACCCTCTGGCCGGTCTCGCCGGTGCTGGCGGGCGCTGAAGCTTGCCTGACCGATTGGTTACGACCCTTGGCGCCCAAGACGGCCGAATTGGTGCCGATGGGTGCCAAGCTTCCGGCGCTCAAGGCACGCTATCCGGAGCGGGCCCATGATGTCAGCTGGCTGCGCCTGCAGTATCTTCGCCAGACCCTGGTCGAGCACGGGGAAGATCCTGCTCTGGCCGAACCGGCCTTCGAGCGCTTCTACCAGGCGCGTCAACTGGTTCAGCCGTATGCTGAGGTCGAGGCCGTGCTCGAACACTGGGCTCAGCACTACCGCCTCGGTGCCATCACCAACGGCAATGCTGATGTCAGGCGTACACGGCTGGGCAAGTACTTCAGCGTGGTTCTGAGCGCCCATGAATTCGGTGCGGCCAAGCCCGACCCGTCCATCTTCCTGGCTGCCTGCCAAGCCTTGCAGGTGTCGCCGGCAGAAACCCTGCATATCGGCGACGACTGGGCCTTCGATGTCGAGCCGGCTAGTGGGCTCGGGATGCAGGTTGCTTGGCTACGGCGTCCTGGTGCCTCTCTGTCACAAGAGCGTCGTGAAAGGACATCAAAGGGGTTTTCTTCGACGGTTTTTCGAGATCTGTGGGCTATTGACCACGCCTTGAAACCCCTGGGCTGAAAGCATGACCGAATGTACCCAAACGTGCGATTAGTCAAGTCCGGGACAGGTTTGTAGTCGCAGCCCCACAGTGGCAAAGCTTATACTTCGGCGTCTGTCGATTCAGGTTTCCCGATAAGCGGCTTCATGCCGGCAAACCGGATTCATGATTGTGTCTGGGCCAGATCGAGCTGGCTCGCCTGTTGCCCTTGGGGGCTCTACATGCTGATCAATACCAACGAGATCGAAACGGGTTCTGTCATCCAAACCGAGATTTGCATCGTCGGGGGAGGCGCCGCCGGTATTACGATGGGGCTTGAATTCGAGAAAGCCGGCATCGGTTGCGTCATTCTGGAGAGCGGTGGGTTCTCCCGTGATGAAGCCACGTCAGATCTGTACCGTGGAAGCAGCATCGGGATTCCTTACGATTTTTCGGATGGTACCCGCAGTCGCTTTCTGGGGGGCAGCACCAATTGCTGGGGGGGCTTCTGCCGACCCTGGGATCAGAGCGCTTTTGATCATCGCTCGTGGGTCAATGCCAGTGGCTGGCCCATCGGCCGTGAAGAGTTGGAGCCTTACTATGCCCGCTCGCACGATGTGCTCAACGTTCCAGAGCAGGAATATCAGCCCGAACAGTGGGTGGGCATGGGTAACGAACCTGCCCTGGGGCCCGGCAAGGATTTTCCGGTCAAGGCAACTCGCCTGCCGGTGGACCACGAGCGCGTCGAAGAAATCATCTCTCAGTTCAGCCCGCCGCTTCGCATGGGTGAGGTGCACCGACAGCTGATGCGGACCTCTCCGCACCTGCATCTGTACCTGAAGGCCAATGTCGTCGACATTCAGTGCAACCCCTGGGGGGGCGCCGTTGAAAGTGTCCGTATCCGTACCCTTAAAGGCGTCAGCGCGACGGTGCGGGCCAAGTATTTCGTGCTCGCCGCTGGGGGTATTGAAAACGCCCGTCTGATGCTGTCTTCAAACCGTCAGCACAGTATGGGCATCGGCAACCGCTACGACCTGGTGGGCCGTTACTTTCAGGATCACCCCCGTTTCTTGAACGGGACCGTCGAGTTCAATGAGCCCTATCGTTTCAACCCCCTGTACGACATCAAGTTCCACATCATTGTGGATGACTTGATCATCGGTAATTCACGCATCTCGGGTCAGCTTCGGCTGCCGCTGGCCGTCCAGAAGCAGCATGGCCTGCTGGATGCCCAGGTCTGGTTCCGTTCGCTCTATGCCGGTGAAGATGCGCAGATCGCCAAGACGCTCTACCGGATGCGCCAGCGTGTGCTGGGCAAGTGGTCGCCCTTCGTGGGACTGGGGGCCGATCTTGGTCATCTGCTGTCGCATCCGCTGGACTCGGCTGAGTATGTGCTTGCGCATACCACCAGTTCGCGGCGGATGGTCCGCTCGGTCACGATGGAGATGATTGCCGAGCCGGAACCAGACTACAACAGCCGGGTCATGCTGGGCGACGACATCGATGCGCTGGGCATGCGCCGGGCCAAGATCGACTGGCGTCTGACGCAGCGGGTTCGTGATACGGTCGATACGACCTTCGATCTGATCGCCCGTGAGCTGGAAGACAAGAACATCGCCCGCGTGAAGCTGGGGCCCCGGATCAACGACACCGGCTGGCCGGCGGACATGGAAGGGACCTATCACCACATGGGCACCACACGGATGCACGATTCACCGCGTCATGGGGTGGTGGATCGTAACTGCCAGGTACATGGCATGTCCAACCTGTTCATTGCAGGCTCCTCTGTCTTCCCGACCTCGTCGTCGAATCATCCGACGATGACCCTGGTGGCACTGGCACTGCGCCTCTCCGACCGCCTGATCAAAGCTACCCGCAACCAGACTCAGGTTGTGCCGACCACCGCACAGGTTTCGTCGGCCGAATCCGTGCTGTCACCTCAGTCTGATACGCCCGAGCCCGCAGCGGCCGCCTGAGGCGTGAGGGCGGGGCGGCCCGTGCTGGGCCATCCCGCCGGTCCGAGGTCTGATCCCCTGTAGGCTCGGGCCTGCCTGCTGCCCTTTTCATTCGCTATCCCCTTGCCGAAGCGCCTATGCCGCCCTCGCGCCGTGGCGCTTCGTGCGTGTTGATGGCTCCTTTCCCAGAATGCTCAGTGTGGAGCTGAGCTCAGCCTATGTCGCATCGTGCTGCGTCATGCAGATGTGAATCTGTGGCGCTGTCCTGATCGAGAAGAAGGGGCACCGCATCTGTTCAAAAGTCGTGTCGGCAAACTTACGCTTGCCTGGCAGTGTTTCGATAGGTTACGTTTTATCGATAAACGTCGTTTGTATAGCGATGCCTTTTGAAGAATATAAGGGTGCTGAATTGTGAAGATTACGGTTGGAAGCTCTTTTCAATGACGGCCAAAAAAATAGCCATTGTTAAATATCTTAATTTTCAATGAATTAGCTGGTCTTGTTATAAGCCCGCTTGGGTATGCCTGAAAAGAGCTCCTCGAGGGGAGCCCTTGATCGCCCCATCTTTCGTTAAAATTTTCTCATCGAAAGGCCACCAAAGTGGCGGGAATGTGCGCTTTTTAAATGCGCAGATTGCCGGCTTGGGAGAAGATCCTGTGCAATCCTGGGGAACGCAGAGACAGCTGAGCAGTCAGGCCAGCTGGACTGTTCCCAAGGATGCGGTCAGGGTCATCGCCTTGAGCGCTGTGTTGCAGCCCCCGCCGTTTTAGGGGGGTGCAGGTGGGGCGTTTTTATATTTTGAAAACCGATAGGTAGCCATGAGAGTATCCACTCCGTCTTTTCCGCTCGCTTCGCTCGCTTTGTTGACCGTGCTCGCTGCATGCGGTGGCGGTGGCGGCTCAGACAGTGCCACGAACGTCTCGGCCAACCCGCAGGTCTCCGGGGGGACGGCCAACACCACGACGGGGGCTACGACAGGTACGGCCTCGACGACTCAGCCGCCGTCGCGTAGCGATATCGCCTCGGACGGCAAGCCGGCTGCAGGTGCAGGCGGCGTCGTTGCTGCTGGTACGGTGGCAACCGGCGGCAGCGGCATCACCCAGATCGATGCACCAGCGCCCTCTCCGACGCTGAAGACGATGGGCAGCTGGACGCCGCTCTTCGACTGGCCGGTGATGTCCATTCACGCCGCGCTGATCCCGGATGGCCGGGTGATGACCTTCGGTGTGGATTACAGCGTCCGCCCGGGTAACACCTTCTACTACGATGTCTGGCAACCGACCGACGGCATCACGGAAGCCGCTCACCTGACGCTGGAAAACACGACCGGCACCTACCTGTTCTGCGCGGCACAGATCCTGATCCCGACCGCAGCCGGGCAGGGCAAACTGTTGATCCTTGGGGGCGATCTGCTGGATGGCGGCGGCCGTCCGACCAGTACCGGTGTGAAGGATGTCAACATCTTCAACCCGGCCGACAACACCCTGGTGCGCGACAATGCCAACCCGATGGAACTGGGCCGTTGGTACGGCACGGCGACGGCGCTGCCCAATGGTGAGATTTACATCCAGGGCGGCACCAGTGGCGAAGAGTATCCGGAGTTGCGCCTGTTGAATGGTACCTCGCGTCCGCTGAAAGGCATCAAGACGAACGAGTCCTTCCGCGCCCCCAACGGCAACACCGTTCGATACTTCGACAACAACTATCCGCGCAACTTCGTCGCCCCTAACGGCAAGATCTTCGGTTTCGATCCGCACTACATGTACGAGATCGACACCAAGGGCGAGGGCTCGGTGAAGTTCTTCGGCGCCCACTGGGACATCCCGCACAGCGATCCGGCCGAGCGCGCGAAGGATCCTGGCTTCTATCGGGGTTGGACGGGGGCATCGACCGCCGTCATGTATCGCCCGGGCCAGATCCTGCAGTTCGGTGGTTCCGAGCCACATGCCACGCTGATCGACATCAACAGCGGCACGCCGGTACTGACCGATCTGCCGAAGCTGTCGAAGACCTACCACTGGGCAAGTGCCACCGTGCTGCCTGACGGCAATGTGCTGGTTTCCGGTGGGGCCACTGAGAACGTACTGCTCGATACCATCGAGCCGATGTACGAAGACACGGGTGTGCCTAACTATGACGCGATGATCTTCAACCCCGACACCCGTCAGTTCACGACGGTTGCCAAGTTCGACGCGATTCGCATCTACCACAGCCTGACGCTGTTGCTGCCGGACGCTACGGTGCTGTCCTCGGGAGGGGGCGCACCGGGGCCGGTGCAGAACCTGAATGCCCAGATCTATCGTCCGGGTTATCTGTTCAACGCTGATGGCACGCTGGCCGAGCGCCCGGTGCTGGAGGGCGCTGATGCTGCGCTGCCGCTGGTGGTCGAGCCGGGTGCTGCCTTCAGTGTGGGTTCGCCGAATGCGGCCGACATCGATCGGGTGACGTTGATCAAGACCGGCGCCGTGACGCACTCCTTCGACATGGAGCAGCGCTTCGTGCAGCTCGACTTCAAGGTCAACGGCAACGCGCTGGATATCCAACTGCCGGCCAACAAATACCTGACGCCTCCGGGCTACTACATGGTGTTTGCGCTGAACAAGGCAGGTGTGCCTTCCAAGGCACGGATGATCCGTATCAATCCGACTCCCAAT
>JBHADS010000460.1:0-6213 GCA_041855185.1 Lautropia sp.
AGCTGCTGAAGCTGCAGCGTCAGTTCAACGATCTGCAGATGCAGATGCAGGAGCGCACCAACAAGCACCGGGTCGATGCCGCCAACGAGCTGTCGAAAGTGGAGGCCGAGCAGGCCCAGGTGCAGGAGTCGCTGACCGCCCGCCAGGATCAGGTGACGCGGACGGTGCTGACCGCGCCGGTGCACGGCATCGTCAAGAACATCCGGATGAACACCCGGGGCGGCGTGATCCAGCCCGGCCAGGACATCATGGAGATCATCCCGCTGGAAGATCAGCTGCTGGTCGAAGCCAAGATCCGGCCGCACGACGTGGCCTTTCTGCGCCCCGGCCTGCCGGCCACCGTCAAGATCTCGGCCTATGACTATGCGATCTATGGCGGTCTGAAGGGCGAGGTGGAGCTGATCAGCCCGGATACTCTGCGCGATGACGAGCGGCGCGCCGCCAACCCTGGCGATGAGCGCTATTACCGCGTGCTGGTGCGTACCCAGGACTCGACCCTGAGCGCCGCCGGCAAGGAACTGCCGATCATCCCCGGCATGACGGCCTCGGTCGAGATCCGCACCGGCGAAAAGACGGTGATGGACTATGTGCTGAAGCCGATCCTGAAGATGCGCGAGGCGATGCGGGAGCGCTGATCGCCCGGTGACGACGGGTGCCAAGCCGTCGGTAACGGCCAAGCGCCATTCCTCAGGCCATCCCCAGGGCCACGCTGAACACCGCCGGTGACTCAGCGTGGCCCTTTTGCTTGTCTGTCGGCCCCCGGGCCTCGACCTTGCCGCGATCCGGCGCTCTGCCCCGCCCTCAGTTTCGCTTAAGCTGCGTCTGGCAGGATCGGGGGCGTCTTTTGTTTTGACCCCGCAAGCCATTGCCCCGACAATGCGGTGATCATGAGCGCAACCTCCTTTCTTCTGTTGATTCTGCTGCCGGCCACCGCGCTGATCAGCCTCTATGTCGTCTGGCCCCTGCTGCGCCGCCGTGATGATGCGCAGATCCTGGCCGACGAAAGCGCCGAACTGAATCGGGCGGTGATCCGGGAACGACGGGCACGACTGGAGGCCGAACTGGCCGACCTGCCGGCCGACTCGCCCGAGCGCGAGGCGCTGATCCGGGAGTTCTCGGCGGCAGCTCTGGCCGATCTGCAGCCCGCACGGCCCCAACAGGCGGCAGCAGACATCGCAACGCAGCCTGCGGAGCAGCCGGGCGCCGCCCAGCCGACGACGGCCGACGGGCTCGCGCCGGCCAACAGTGCCGCGCGCTCGCAGCCCCGCGTGCTGCTGGCCACCGTCTTTCTGGTGGCGCTGGTCGCGCTGCCGATCGCCTTCTACCGCACCACCGGCATGCCCGAAGCGGTGCAGTCCGATTTTGCGCAGCAGGCGGGCCAGCCCAATGTGGAGGCGCTGCTCGCCACCCTCGAAGCGCGCCTGGCCGCAGAGCCGGAGCGGGCGGACGGCTGGCTGATGCTGGGCCGCTCGCGGATGGCCCTCGGCCAGACCGAGGCAGCGCTCGCGGCGCTGGAGAAAGCCCTGCAGGTCGACAGCACCGAGCCGCAGCTGGCTGCACAGATCCGGGTCGATCTGGCCGACGCCCTCGGCCGCAAGGCGGGCAACCAGCTGAGCGGCCGGCCCTGGGCCTTGATCCAGGAAGCGCTGGCCAAGTTCCCGAACCATCCGAAAGCGATGGCGCTGGCGGGCGCCTATCAGGTGAGCCGCAAAGACTACCAGGCCGCGCTCGGCTACTGGGAGCCCTTGCTGGGCATGCTGGAGCCGGGCACCGGCCCCCACCAGCAGATCGCACAGCAGATCGCCCAGGTGCGTGCACAGGCGGGGCTGCCGCCGCTGGACATCGGCAGCGCCTCGGGTGCGGCGGGCGGTTCCGGCCCGATGATGGGCCAGATGCCGCCGGGCGGGCAGGCGCCGGCCAGCGGCCCATCCGGCACGGCACCAGCCAACGGTCCGGTACTGAGCGGCGAAGTCGGGCTGGCCGCCTCGCTGGCGGCTGCAGCCCAGGCCGATGAAACGGTATTTCTGGTGGTGCGCAGCGCCGACGAGTCTGGAGAGCCCGCCGGCCCACCGCTGGCGGTGAAGCGCATCCGGGTAGCCGATCTGCCCCACCGCTTCAGCTTCAGCGATGCCGACGCGATGGGGCCGATGGGCCGGCTGTCGAGCAGTCAGCGCGTGATCGTGATCGCCCGCGTCTCGAAGAGCGGCCAGCCGACCCCGCAGCCCGGCGATCTGGAAGGTCGCAGCGCCGTACTGGCCAACGATGCCACCGGCGTCAGGATTCAGATCGACCGTCAGCGATGATGAGCGCCGCGCACGCCGCCGCAACCGCCGTGCCGACGGCCGTCGCGGCCGATCCGCCTCGCAAGTCGGCCCTGCCCTTCAGCGGCCACGGACTCTGCCTGGAGCGGGGGCGGCTGCGTCTGTTCGAGGGAATCGGCTTCGAGATCCCGGCCGGCAGCGCCCTGCTGCTGCGCGGCCCCAATGGCTGCGGCAAATCCTCGCTGCTGCGGGCGCTGCTCGGGCTGACGCCGCTGAACGCCGGCGAGCTGAGGCTGGACGGGCAGCCCTTTGCGCCCGGCAACGGCGCCCTTCGCCCCCATGCGCTGTGGCTGGGCCATGCTGCCGGCACCAAGGGCGAGCTGACCGCACTGGAGAATCTGAGCCTGCTGGTGGGACTGGACGGCGGAGATACCGCGCGGCCCCGCCTGCGGGAAGCGCTCGGCCGGGTCGGGCTGGGCCGTGCGCTGCAGGTCGAAGCGAGGCGCCTGTCGCAAGGCCAGCGCCAGCGCCTGACCCTGGCCCGGCTGCTGGCCTCGCCGCACCGCTGGTTGTGGCTGCTGGACGAGCCCTCGGCCGCACTGGATCAGGCGGGCAGCGAGCTGCTCGACACCTTGCTGGATGAGCACCTGGAACAAGGCGGCAGCGCATTGATCGCCACCCATCTGCCGGTGCTGGCCCGACGCCAGCCGCCGGTGCTGATGCTGCCCGGGCCTGCCACCCCATGAAGCGCGCCCCCTCCACCTTCACCTGGGCGCTGGCGCGCGATCTGAAGATCGCGCTGCGGCGCCGTGCCGACACGCTGAACCTGGTTGGTTTCTTCGTGCTGGCCTGCCTGATGTTCCCCTTTGCGGTCGGCCCCGAAACCCAGTGGCTGTCGCGGATCGGCCCCGGCGTGATCTGGGTGATGGCGCTGCTGGCCCAGCTGACGGCGCTGCCGATGCTGTTCGCCAATGATCATCAGGACGGCAGCCTGGAACACATGCTGGCCAGCGGCCGCTCCCTGACGGCGATCGTCGGCGGCAAGCTGCTGGCGGTCTGGATGGTGTCGGCGCTGCCGCTGATCGTGGTGACGCCCGTGCTGGCGCTGATGCTGTCGATGGACCTGCCGCGCACCGGGCTGCTGATGGTGACGCTGCTGCTCGGCACACCGACGCTGCTGATCATCGGCGCCATCGGCGCGGCGCTGACGCTCGGCCTGCGCAGCGGCAGCGCACTGCTCGCTCTGTTGTGCCTGCCGCTCTATGTGCCGGTGCTGATCTTCGGCAGCGGCGCTGTCGACATGTTCGGCGCGGGCCTGTCGGCAGGCGCGCATCTGGCCCTGCTGGCTGCTGGTATGCTTATGGCACTCTGGGCTGGCCCCATCACCGTCGCTCTCGCCCTCCGCACCTCACTCGAATGAGCCTGTTCAGCTACGCTGCGCCGCAGCGCTTCTATTTTCTGGCCGGCAAACTGATTCCGTGGTTTGCCGTGGCCGCCGCCCTCACCTGCATCTGGGGTCTCTGGCTCGGTTTCGCCGTCGCCCCCACCGATTTCCAGCAGGGCGAGGTCTACCGGATCATCTTCATCCACGTGCCCTCGGCCTGGATGGCGATGTTCATCTATCTGGTGATGTCGGTCTATGCGGTGCTGAACCTCGGCTTCCGCACCCGGATGTCGGCGATGATGATCTCGGCACTGGCCCCGACCGGCGCCCTGATGGCGGCGATCGCGCTGTGGACCGGCTCGCTGTGGGGCAAGCCCACCTGGGGGACCTACTGGGCCTGGGATGCACGGATGACCTCGACCCTGATCCTGCTGTTCCTGTATTTCGGCTACATGGCGCTGACCAAGGCCATCGAGGATCAGTCCCGCGCCGACCGGGCCGGCTCGATCCTGGTGCTGGTCGGTTCGGTCAATGTGCCGATCATCTATTTTTCGGTCTATCTGTGGAACACCCTGCATCAAGGTGCCAGCGTCAGCCCGGTCGAAGGCTCGAAGATGGCCTCGATCATGCTGCAGGCGATGCTGATCATGTCCTTTTCGGCCTGGTTCTATTCGATTGCGGTGGTGCTGCACCGGGCGCGCAGCATCATCCTCGAACGCGAGGGCCACACCCAGTGGGTTCAGGAGCTGGTCCAACGGCGTGAGGCATGAAAATGCCACCCCCAAAGACCGGCAGAGCCCTACACCGGAGCAGGCCGGTCCGCCGGGAAACGCCCTACAGGTGTGCAGGGCGGTATGGCCAGCCCCCTGAAGCCATCCGGCGGGTGCCTCGCCCTTTACGCCCAGCAGCGCCTGCAGGGGACGAATCAGGACGTGACACGCGCTAAGTTTCGCTTCAGGCAAGCACTTTTGACCTGCATCACAATAGGCCCGCCCAGCCTGACTACCATCGCGCCACCGGGGCTGTGTCGATCGTTCAGATGTCTGCCGCGTTGAAGCGACGAGGACATGCACGGAACGACAGCCCGGCAACGACCGGCCGGCACGCTCATCGGAGCCCCCGGCAAACGGGGCTTCCTCCCCGGCCCCCAACCCTGGAAGCAGACATCACCATGACGCATTGGGACTACATCTTGATCGCCTACGGCCTGAGCGCAGGCGCGCTGGTGCTCGAGCTCGTGTTGCTGTTCAATCGCCGACGCCGTGCGCGGCTCGCCCTGGAAGACCAATTGCCATGACCCCTCGCCAGAAACGCTTTGCCTGGATCGCCGGTGGTGTCAGCACACTGGCGCTGATCATCGGCCTGCTGCTATACGCGCTCAACAGCAACATCGTCTTTTTCTTCACGCCGACACAGGTGATGGCGGGCGAAGCCCCCAGCGCCCGCACCTTCCGCATCGGTGGACTGGTCGAGCCCGGCAGCCTGCAGCGTGACGGCACCCGGGTGCAGTTCCGCGTCACCGATGGCGACCACCAGATCGACGTGCATTATGTGGGCACCCTGCCCGACCTGTTCCGCGAGGGCAAGGGCGTGGTGGCGCAGGGTCGGCTCGACGAGGCTGGCAAGTTCACCGCCAACGAGGTGCTGGCCAAGCACGACGAGAACTACATGCCGCCCGAGGCCGCCGAAGCGCTGGAACGCGCCGGCCACCCGGCCTCCGTCAATACTCTGAAACAGTAAGCAAGCATGACCGCAGAAATCGGACACTACGCGCTCTGGCTGGCCCTGATCCTGGCCTTTCTTCAAACCTGTGCAGGGCTGTGGGGTGCGCACCGGACCGATACGCGGCTGATGCTGCTTGCCTCACGCGCCACCCGGGCGCAGGCGCTGATGATGGTGCTGTCCTTTCTGGCGCTGGCGTGGGCCTTCGTGCACCACGACTTCAGCATCAAGAACGTGGCACACAACAGCAACCTGAGCCTGCCGCTGCCCTACCGGATCGCCGCCACCTGGGGCTCGCACGAGGGCTCGATGCTGCTGTGGGCGCTGATGCTGGCGATCTGGACGGCCGCCGTCACCCTGTTCGGCAAGGCGCTGGGCACCGTGGTGCGCAGCCGCGTGATCGGGGTGCTCGGCGGTGTCTCCATCGGTTTTCTGCTGTTTCTGCTGCTGACCTCCAATCCCTTCCTGCGCAGCCTGCCGGCACCGGCCGACGGCCGCGACCTGAACCCACTGCTGCAGGACCCCGGCATGGTGCTGCACCCGCCGATGCTGTATCTGGGCTACGTGGGCTTCTCGGTTGCCTTCGCCTTCGCCATTGCCGCCATGCTGGGCGGCCGGGTCGATGCCGCCTGGACGCGCTGGGCGCGCCCGTGGACAATCGCCGCCTGGTCCTTTCTGACGCTGGGCATCGCGCTCGGCAGCTGGTGGGCCTACTATGAGCTGGGCTGGGGGGGCTGGTGGTTCTGGGACCCGGTCGAGAACGCTTCCTTCATGCCCTGGCTGGTGGGCACCGCGCTGATGCACTCGCTGATCGTGACCGAGCTGCGCGGCACCTTCCGCAGCTGG
>JBHADS010000461.1:0-4429 GCA_041855185.1 Lautropia sp.
AAGTTTCATCGCCTCGGCGACGTGGTGCACGGTCTGGGCGCTGTTGTGGCCCCACTGGCCGATCGGCCAGCCTTCCATCATGTTGAGAATCTGCACCAGGTGGATGCCGCCGGAGGACGGTGGCGGCATGGTGACGACCTCGTACTGCCGGTAGCTGGCGCGCACCGGCTTGCGTTCGATCGGCTGGTAGGCTCGCAGATCGTCGACGGAGATCAGGCCACCGTTCTGCTGGCTGTCGGCCGCGATCTTCCGGCCGATCTCGCCCTTGTAGAAGGCGTCCGGCCCTTGCCTGGCGATCAGCTTCAGCGATTGGGCCAGATCCTTCTGCACCAGCTTGTCGCCGACCTTGAGCGGTTCGCCGTCCTTCCAGAAGATGGCGCGGGTGGCGGGCCACTTGCCCATGTTCTCGGCCTCGGCCTTCAGGGTCTTGGCCAGCGTCTCGCTGACCGGATAGCCTTTTTCGGCCAGCGCGATGGCCGGCGCCATCACCTTGGCCAGCGGCATCGTGCCCCAGCGCTTCAGGGCGTGGGTCAGGCCGGCGACAGTGCCGGGGATGCCGACGGCGGCGTGGGTGTAGAGTGATTTGCCGTCCACGACATTGCCCTGGGCATCCAGATACATGTCACGGCTGGCGCCGGCCGGTGCCACCTCCCGGAAATCCAGTGCCACATAGTCGCCGCTTCTGGCATCGTGCACCATCATGAAGCCGCCGCCGCCGATGTTGCCGGCATTGGGCAGGGTGACGGCCAGTGCGAAGCCGATCGCCACAGCGGCATCGACGGCGTTGCCGCCGGCTTTCAGGATGTCGAGACCGACCTGGCTGGCCAGCGCCTGTTCGGAAGCCACCATGCCGTTGCGGGCGATCACCGGATGGAAGACATCCATCTCGAAGTCGTAGGACTGGGCGGCGGCCTGGGTAGCCTTGGTGCTCTGGCTGCCCGTTGCCTGGGCGCCGGTGTTCTGGCTGGGGGCGACAGCGGTGGTGCCGCAGCCGGCCAGCGCCAGCAGCACCAGGCCGCTGATCAGGGAGCGTCGGAGAATCGGGGTCATGGATGCCTCTCTGAAGGGTCTCGGTGCACGGGCCGGGCTGCCGGGGCGCACGCTGTTTGTTGTTGGTGTCGGCTGCGGTGACGCAGCCACGCTTTTTAACGCAGATCGGCGCGCCGGGTCAATCCGGGATGCTCCGGGAGGTCAGAGCCCCAGCGTCTTCCAGATCTCGTCGACGCGCTCCTTGACCACGGCCGGCATGGTGATCGGCACGCCCCATTCGCGGGTGGTCTCGCCGGGCCATTTGTTGGTGGCATCGATGCCGACCTTGGAGCCGAGGCCGCTGACCGGGGAGGCGAAGTCGAGGTAGTCGATCGGGGTGTGCTCGACCAGCGTCATGTCGCGCACCGGGTCGACGCGGGTGGTCATCGCCCAGATCACTTCCTGCCAGTTGCGGATGTCGATGTCGTCGTCGCAGACGATGATGAACTTGGTGTACATGAACTGCCGCAGGAAGCTCCAGATGCCGAACATCACCCGCTTGGCGTGGCCGGCATAGGCTTTCTTCATCGATACCACGGCCAGCCGGTACGAGCAGCCCTCGGGCGGCAGATAGAAATCGACGATCTCGGGAAACTGCCGGGTCAGCAGTGGCACGAAGACCTCGTTCAGCGCCACGCCCAGCACGGCCGGCTCGTCGGGCGGCTTGCCGGTGTAGGTGGAGTGGTAGATGGGGTTGCGGCGCATGGTGATCCGTTCGATGGTGAACACCGGGAACCAGTCCTGCTCGTTGTAATAGCCGGTGTGATCGCCATAGGGGCCTTCGAGCGCCATCTCGTAGCCGGTGAGGGCGGCCGGCGGCAGCTGGGTGCCTTTCCAGCCCAGCCGGCGGGCGTGCGCCAGGGTCAGGCTGCCGTCGGGGTCGGGCAGCAGCTTGCCTTCGAGCACGATCTCGGCCTTGGCCGGCACGTTCAGCTCGGTGCCCGACACCTTGACCAGTTCGGTGCGCGAGCCGCGCAGCAGGCCGGCGAACTGGTACTCGGACAGCGAATCCGGCACCGGGGTGACGGCGCCCAGGATGGTGGCGGGATCGGCGCCCAGCACGGTGGCCACGGGGAAGGGGGTGCCCGGCGACTGTTTGCGATGTTCCAGGAAGTCGAGCGCGCCGCCGCGGTGGGCCAGCCAGCGCATGATGGTCTTGTTGCGGCCGATCACCTGCTGGCGGTAGATGCCGAGGTTCTGGCGCGGCTTGTTCGGCCCGCGGGTGACGACCAGCCCCCAGGTGATCAGCGGCGCGACATCGCCGGGCCAGCAGTGCTGGATCGGCAGCTGGCCCAGGTCCACGTCCGCGCCTTCGATCACGATCTCCTGGCAGGGGCCGTGGCTGGCGACCTTGGGCGCCATGTTCATCAGCTGCTTCAGCACTGGGAACTTCTCCCAGGCATCCTTCAGCCCGCGCGGCGGCTCCGGCTCCTTCAGGTAGGCCAGCAACTGACCCACGCTGCGCAGCGCCGCCACCGAGCTTTCGCCCATCCCCTGCGCCACCCGGTCCGGGGTGCCGAACAGATTGGTCAGCACCGGCATCGCCCAGCGCCGCCCGCCGTCGGCCGGCTGCTCGAACAGCAGGGCGGGACCGCCGGCGCGCAGCACCCGGTCGGAGATCTCGGTCATTTCCAGGATCGGCGACACCGGCGTCTGGATGCGTTTCAGTTCGCCGTGGCTTTCGAGGTGCTGGATGAATTCCCGAAGGTCGGAGTAGCGCAGGGACATGGTGAGAGATGGGCTGCCTGATGGTGGACAGAGTTTAACGTGCCCGCTCCGGCCGCGCCCCGTCGGGCACGTCGGGGACGGGCCGAGGCCGTTCAGGTAGGGGGGCGGCGGTTGCGCGAGGCGGGGGGGGCTTGGGACGGGACAGAGACGGAGCAGGGACAGCGTGGGAACAGGACAGGGGCGGGAACAGGGGCTGGGACTGGGACTGCGACTGGGGCTTGGGGGCAGGGACCAGATAGGCGCGGCGGGACGGGGCAGGATGGGTGATCAGGCTGGCATCCGGGGCCACCGCCATCGCTGCGGCCACTGATTGTCGATTGGCAAAACACATTGTGATGCGCTATTTCACGGGCAGAGCTGATAAAATCACGGGTGCCTATTTCCCCGGAAGAGTTGTTTTCACGACGAAGGGTCGACCGCCTGGCGGTCGTCGACTTTCGTTGGTGGGTTATTTTCTGGTGTGAATGGCTTGTTGGGCCTTCACACCTGGCCGGGCGGTTTCGGGCATTTCTTTTGGCTGCTCCCGTTCGCGTCGTGTGATTCTTGTGATCAGGAGCCTTTGTCTATGCCAGCAAACCGGATGATGCCTGCACCCTCTGCCGACTCTGTCAGGCAGGGTTTCGTGCTGTCCGACATGCTCTCGGGCCTTGCCGGGCGTCGCCGCTGCGGCAATCGGCTCCTGTTCGCGCTGCTGGCCGGCTCCACCCTGCTGCTTGGCTCGCTGGGCTGGCGGGCTGCCGTCGCCCAGGGGGCGCCGGTCGAGCAGCGTACCCAGCCGGCTGCCGTGCAGACGGTGGCGACCCGCCACAGCGCGGCCAAGGATTCAGCCGCCAAGTCGGCACATGTCAAGGTGGCGGCAGTCTCGCACGCGTCCACCAAGCGCGCCGACAAACCGGCTGCGGGCAAGAAGGCGGCCAAGGCCGCCAACGCCAAGAGCAGCGCCCGCA
This sequence comes from Lautropia sp., assembly GCA_041855185.1. Classification (GTDB taxonomy): domain Bacteria; phylum Pseudomonadota; class Gammaproteobacteria; order Burkholderiales; family Burkholderiaceae_E; genus Lautropia. The sequence continues at coordinate 3,705 of JBHADS010000461.1, forward strand.
AGAAAGCCTCGTCGACCAAGGCGGCTGCCAAGCGCACCTCCCGAGCCACCTCGACCAAGGTCGCCACCCGCGCCTCGGCCGGCAAGAAACAGGCCCGGGCTTCGAGCACCTCGGCCTCCAGGAAGACAGCCAGCACCAAGCGCAGCGGTAGCTCGCGGGCGGTCAGCAAGAAGGGCGTGCTGGTGGCCGACAAGGCGCCCGTCCGGCTCAACCGCGCCCAGCAGGGCGTGGCCCGCCACATCTCGCGCAAGTACCGGGTGCCGCAGGATTCGATCGAACGCTATGTCGGCTATGCCTATCAATCTGGCCGTACCTACAACGTCGATCCCTATCTGATTCTGGCGGTGATGGCCACCGAGTCCAGCTTCAATCCCCGTGCCGAAAGCCGGGTGGGGGCGCAGGGGCTGATGCAGGTTCACACCCGTGTGCACAAGGATCGCTTCAAGCCCTATGGCAGCACCAAGATGGTCTGGCAGCCCAAGGTCAACATCCAGGTGGGCAGCAGCATTCTCGCCGGCTACATCAAGCGCTATGGGTCGGAGCGCCGGGCGCTCAAAGCCTACGTGGGTGCGGCCAACATGTCGCACGATTTCGGCTATGGCCGCAAGGTGCTGAAGCGTCGTGACGAATTCCTGTCGGTGTCGATCGCCGCACGCAATGGCGGCGCCACCTCCCAGGCTGCGGCCGAAAGCCGCCGCAAGACCCGCGATCTCTGATCGCCGGGC
>JBHADS010000462.1:0-6944 GCA_041855185.1 Lautropia sp.
CCGGCGGCCAGCACCGTTCGGTCTACGTGGCCCAGACGCTGGCCGAACATTTCGCGCAGACCGAGCGCGTGCTGGTCCGCCACCGCGGCCTGGCTTCCCGTCAGGCCGGCTCCGGCAAATCGGACGGCAAGCAGACGACCTAGAACCCTTTCTCAGCACCTTGCCCCGTCAGCCCCAGGACGCACAGCGGACGGCAAGTGCCAGGGGCCGCCTCAGGTCGGCGGACGTTTTCAGGGCGCCCCACGGCGCCGAACCTGCGGAATCCTCAAGGGATTCAAGGACTTGGCAACTCCGTGCCGCGCGTCCCGCGGCGTGGCTCCGCAGGACTGACACCAAGCACCTCGGCGCTGTCCAGCCAGTTGCGGATCGGTGCCGGCAGCGGCAGCGCATCCAGCCGTCCCGGTTGCACCCAGCGCCGCGCATCCGGCGCCGGCAAGGCCGCCCGTAGCACGGCCAGCGATGCCCCCGGTTCCTGTCCCGCCCCCGGCTCGGCCAGGACGGGCGGCGAGACCGGCGCTGCGGCAACAGGCAGGCGCCCGATCGCTTCGGGTGGTATCCAGACCCGGGCATCCATCCGGAAATGGGTGAACACATGCTGAAAGCCGCCGGCCAGCCGCCAATCCGCCGGAGGCGCCTCCGGCAGCTCGGGCAGGCTCCACAGCCCGCCCCACAGGCCGCTGTCCGGCCGGGCCGCCAGCAGCACCTGCCCGTGCTCCCGCCACAGCAGAAAATGGGCTGCGCGCAGGGGCTGCACCTTGCGCTGACGCGGCCTCGGAAAGCGCTCCGGCTCGCCGCTGGCCCGCGCCGCACAGCCTTCGGCCAGAGGGCAGCGCTCGCACGCCGGCTTCGTCCGCGTGCAGACCATCGCCCCCAGATCCATCAGCCCCTGGGTATAGGCGATCAGATCGGCTGCCGACGCTCCTTCCTCCGGCAGCTCGGCCTCGGCCAGCGCCCACAGCCGGCGCAGCGTCGCACTCTGCGCCGGATCGGCATCCACCGCGTGAACCCGACCCAGCACCCGCTTGACGTTGCCATCCAGAATCGCCGCCCGCTGCCCGAAGCCGAAGACCGCGATCGCTGCCGCCGTCGAACGCCCCACACCGGGCAATGCCTCCAGCGCCGCCGCATCGGCCGGAAAGACCCCGCCTGCCGCCGCCACCTGCCGAGCCGCCGCCAGCAGATTGCGCGCCCGGCTGTAATAGCCCAGCCCGGCCCACAGCCCCATCACCCGCTCCGGATCGGCCGCCGCCAGCGCGCCCACCGTCGGAAAGGCCGCCAGAAAAGCCTCGAAATAGGGAATCACCGTCGCCACCTGGGTCTGCTGCAGCATCACCTCCGACAGCCAGACCCGGTAGGGGTCACGCAGCACCGCCGTATCGCCTGCACCGGCGGCCGTGTGCCCGGCCAGCCCCAGCTCGGCCTGTGATGCCTGCCACGGCAGATGATGGCGCCCATGCCGGCGCTGCCAACGGATCAACGCCGGCGCAAAACCCGTGGAGTCTGTATGCACTCGATCATCCCCGTGCAGAGCCAAAACCCTGGATGGTAAGGCCAGTCGGCCGCGGCACGTCGACAGCCAGCTCGGGCACGGTAGCGCCAACGGCCGCCAAGGCGCATCAGACACGGCAGCAGCACCGGACAGCCCCCCCTGGCCCAGCCCGACAAAGCCGCGCCCGCAGCCGCCGGCGCACCTCAGACGGTTTCGGGCGTCCCCGAGGGCACCGGCCGCCGGTCCATCACGGCCTGCACCTCCTCGACCAGCGACTTCATCTGCGCCATCTGGCGCTCGATGCGCGCCCGGGTCGATTCAATCTCCAGCAGGCGTTCCTCCAGCGAATCGCCGGCCTCCATCACCCGCTGCACCGACTCCATCCGGCGACGCAGCTGGCTCTGATGCTCCCGCACCTGGCTTTCCAGCGGCATCATCAGCGAGCGCAGCCAGCTCTCCATCTCGCGGACCGCATTGGCATAGATCCGCTTCAGATTGACGGCCACCGAGGCAAAGAAGCGCTGCGTCAGCACCCCCTTGTTGACCGTCAGCAGCTTCAACAGCCCGAACTGGCGCTGATGCGCCTGGGCGATCCGCTCGATCTCGGCAAAGTAGCGGCGCGTCGAGAACGGCAAGGGCATACCCAGCGTCAGCCCGTAATCCCGGCTGAAGCGCTGGTACATCGCCGACATCATCTGCGAGATCTCCGCCACCAGCCGGTCGGCCTCCTCGAAGTCCAGCCGCACGGCCGTCAGCAGCGCATTCATGCCGTCCTTCAGCTGCGAAGAAAGCTGGCTCGACAGCATCATCTGCCGGGTCCGGTCGACATGGCGGCGCAGATTGTCCTGGCTGATATGGGTGAACAGCGCCTGCGAATGCCGGGTGAACACCGAGCGCAGCGCGCCCAGATGGCGCAGGCTGTCGTCGAACTCGGCCCGCTCGTTGCGGACCCGGCGCGACATCTGCTTGATCATCGCCTGATTCTTGCCGCGCAGCCCGCTCAGCTCGAAAGCCTGCTCCACCTGGTTGCGGCGTCGAACCGTCAGCAGATTCATCGTCAGCCCGCTGGCCTCATCGAAATCCCGGCGCACCTGCTCACGGACGATCACCTGCTGCTGGGGGATCAGCTCCTCGGACAGCGCCTGCTCCAGCTCCTGCAGGCGGCTGCGCTTCAGCAGCCCGCGTTGCCCCTGGATCTTGGCCACCAGCCCCTTCTGCGCCGACACCGGATAGACCCGCGCCGTCGGCAGATCGAGCAGATTCGCCACCGAAGCCACCTGCCGGGCGATCTCCAGATCGTTCTCCGCCTCCGGACGCAGCTCGTCCCACAGGCCGTCGATCTTGTTCAGCACCACGAAACGGCCGGTACGGTGCGTCTTGCTGATATGCGTCTGCCAGACCTCGATGTCGCTGCGCGTCACGCCGGTGTCGGCCGCCAGCACGAACAGCACCGCATGGGCGCTCGGAATCAGGTTCAGCGTCAGCTCGGGCTCCGAACCGATCGCATTCAGCCCCGGGGTATCGATGATGACCAGCCCCAGTTCCAGCAGCGGATGGGGCACGTTGACGATGGCATGGCGCCAGGCAGGCACCTCGACCTTGCCGGGTGTGCCGCTGCGCCCGGCCACGATCGCCTGATCGTCCTCGTACATCCCCATCTGCGCCGCCTGCTCGGTCGACACCAGCCGGGTCTCGCGCACCGACTCGAAGGCGTCGCACAACGACTGCACATCGGTCATGTCGACGGGGATGAAGCGCCAGTGCTCATCCTGCTGGCGCAACTCGGCCAACGGCGTGGGCAGCAGCCGCGTATCGATCGGCAGCAGCTTGATGCCCACCGGCATCGACGGATCGAACTGCAGCTCGGTCGGGCACATCGTCGTCCGCCCCGCCGAGGACGGCACCACGCGCCGCCCATACTGCGAAAAGAAAATCGCATTGATCAGCTCGGACTTGCCGCGCGAGAACTCGGCGACGAAAGCCACCTTCAGCTGCGTCTCGTGCAGCCGTTCGATCACCTGGCTCAGCCGCAGCTGAATCCCGGCATCGGCCAGATCCGACTGCGACAACCAGGCCCGATAGCGCTCGATCGCGCCCTGCAGATCGGCACGCCAGCGGCCATAGGCCTCGATTTGATCGCTGATACCCGTCGTTGTCATATCGGCAGTTTACACAAGCCCGGACCCCCTGCCAGACAAGCCCCGGCATCAGCCCGCAACCGGGTGCCCTCGGCTGATCAGCGGTTGGCAGACCGGGCAGAAAAAACTGCTTCGCCCCTGCTGCCGGATCGTCTCGATCGGCGTTCCGCAGACCGGACAGGGCTGCCCGGCGCGACCATACACACGATGCTGCAACTGGAAGTAACCCCCTTCCCCCTCACTGTCGACAAAGTCTTTCAATGAGCTACCCCCTGCAGAAATTGCATCCGTCAGCGTTTCCCTGATCGTCTGGGCCAGTTTCTCGCACGCCGGAAGCGACAGACTGTCCGCCGCCCGCATCGGATGGATGCCGGCGCGGAACAGGCATTCCGAGGCGTAGATATTGCCGACCCCGTTGACCACCTGCCCCCCGAGCACGAACTGCTTGACCGCGACCCGCCGTCCCCGGCTTGCCTCGAACAGCAGAGCGCCCCCGAAGGCATCCCCCAAGGGCTCCACGCCCAGCCCCTTCAGCAACGGATGCCCGGCCTCGACCTGCTCCGGTGTGCCCGCCGCCCACAGCACCGCCCCGAAGCGGCGGGGATCGTGCAGACGCAGCAGGCGCTCACCGAACAGCAGATCCAGATGATCATGCCGGCCGGGCGGGCTCGTGCTGGGCAGATGCCGCAACGAGCCCGACATGCCCAGATGCAGCAGCAGCGTGCTGCCCGGAAAGCCCAGCAGCAGATACTTGCCCCGCCGCCGCACCTGCTCGAGCACTGGCGCCTGTCCATCCGCCGCCGCGATGATCCGCGCCCACAGATCATCCGGCACCGGCCAGCGCAACCGCTCGCAGCGGCGGACCACGCCACTCAGGGCGCGCCCGCCCACCGCCGCACGCACGCCCCGGCCCACGATCTCGACTTCCGGCAACTCAGGCATTTTTCCTCCGCTCCGCCCCGAAGTGCGCGTATCCTGCACGCTTTTGCCTGCATGACAGCACAGGCCAGCGCGCCCTCACCAGAAACCACCGTTCCGTCCCTTGCACCAGCCGCCTCCGCTTTCCTGCCACCGATCCCTGACGGCGCAGGGGAAAGCTGACAAAGTACGGCACTCGTTCTACCATGTTTCGATGACTTCTTTGCGCACCCCCGACCCCATTCTCCGCCCCCGGCACGCCCTGGGCAGTGCACTTCTGCTGGCGCTGCTCACGCTCGCCGGATGCAGCAGCCTGCAGGGCGGCGATACCCGACAGAGCCAGGTGCCTGCGGCCGCCCGGACGGCCGCAGCCAGCGAGCCCGGCAAGGCGAGCGACGAGGCCGAAGAAGTCCCGGCAGCGCCCCAGCCCTACCGGCCGGCCAATCTGCCCCAGATGGCGCTGACCCCGCCGATCATCTATGAAGTGCTGGCCGCCGAGGTTGCGCTGCAACGCAACCAGCCGCAACTGGCCTACCACACCTATTACACCCTCGCCGTGCAGATCCGCGATGCGCGCCTGGCCCGCCGTGCCACCGAGATCGCCCTGCACACCGGTGCCTACCGCGACGCCCTGCCCTCGGCGCAGCTGTGGCGGGAACTCGACCCGGCCTCCGAGGAGGCGCGCCAGAGCGTCGATACTCTGCTGCTGGCCACCGGCCGCATCGACGAGGCCGAGCCCAGCCTGCGCCAGCGCCTGGCAGAAGCCCGCCAGAAAGGCACGCTGAGCCAGACCTACCTGCAGCTCCAGCGTCAGATGCTCAATTCGAGCAACTCCGAACAGGGCTGGCGCACCCTGCAGCGCCTGAGCGAACCCGACCTGAACAACGCTGCGGCCCGTCTGGCCCGTGCCCACCTGGCCGCCGCGGCCGGCTACTACCCGGAGGCCGCCGACGAAGCGCTGGCCGCCCACAAGCTCAGCCCAGACGACCCGGAGACCGTGCTGGCCGCCGCCCAGCACCTGCAGCCCCTGCCCGAAGGACCGGCAAAGGCCATCAGGCTGCTGCAGGACTTTCTCGATGCCCACCCCGACAACGCGCCCGTCCGGCTCGCCCTGGGGCGGCTGCAGATCGCGGCCGGCCAGCGGGATGCCGCCATCGACACGCTGAAACGCCTGCCAGAATCCGAGCAGAACAACCCGCTGGCCCTCTACACCCTGGCCCAGCTGCACTTCCAGAAGCAGGAGCCCGAGCAGGCCGACCGCTACCTGCGCCGCTATGTCGAACTGCCGCCCGAGGTGCCGCGGGACAACGGGCCGGCCTACCTGTTCCTGGCCGAGATCGCCGAACAGCGCCATGACACGCCCGCCGCCATCGAATGGCTGTCGCGCCTGCACAGCGAGCAGAACCCGCTCTACTACGAAGCGCTGTCGCGCCGCGCCGTCCTCGTCGCCCGCCAGAACCGTCCCGAAACCGGGCTGGCACTGCTGGCGACCGCCAAACCCGAAGGCACAAAGGAAAAACAGCTGCTGCTCGCCACCCGCGCCCAGATCCTGCGCGAAGCCGAGCGCTACGCCGAAGCCTTCAAGGTGCTCGACGACGCCCTGAAAGCGCCGACCGACACCACCGACCTGCTCTACGACCATGCGCTGGCCGCCGAGAAGATCGGCCGTCTCGACATCCTCGAGAAAAGCCTGCGCACCCTGATCGAGCGCCGCCCCGACAGCGGTCATGCCTACAATGCGCTGGGCTACACCCTGGCCGATCACAACCAGCGCCTGCCCGAAGCGCTGAAGCTGATCCAGCAGGCCGACCGGCTGATGCCCAACAATGCCCATGTGCTCGACAGCCTGGGCTGGGTCCATTACCGGATGGGTCAGTTGCCCGAGGCGCTCGACGCCCTGAAGAAAGCCTATGCGCTTTCGCCCGATGCCGAAATCGCCGCCCATTACGGCGAGGTGCTGTGGGTCTCGAAACAACCCGAGGCCGCCCGACAGGTCTGGCGCGATGGCCAGCGCCGCTCGCCCGACAACACGCTGCTGCGCGACACGCTGAAGCGGCTGGGCGTCTCGCTGTAGCGCCCAGCCCCGTCGAGCGCCGCACCGCATCACCGCTTTTCCCCGAGGACCCAGGACTTTGCCCAGCAGCCCACGCCCAGCTTCCCCTGCCTCCCGGCGCCTGCGCGCCCTGCTGCTGAGCATCGCCCTGAGCACCGGCGCCGGGCTGGCGGGCTGCAGCACCACCGGCACGGCACCCGCCGACGAGGCGCAGCCCCCCCTCGACGCCCAGCGCCCGCTGCACCTGAGCGGACGCTTCTCGATCAGCCACAGTACCGCGCTGCCCGAGCCGAAGACCGAACACAACAGCGGCCGCTTCAGTCTGCACCGGGACGGCGACAATCTC
>JBHADS010000463.1:0-2959 GCA_041855185.1 Lautropia sp.
CCCTTTGGAATCACGCAATTGCTCCTGAGTCCAGCGAAACGCACGAAGGTAGTTGGTCACTTCCTCCACATCGTCGGTATTGCCAACCTCGAAGCCTGCTTCTTCGTCGAACAGATCGATGAGTGTAGCCTGCGTGCCCTCGATCTGCGACGTCAGCAAAGCTTCCTGGCGAATGGCACTGTACAGCAACCAATCTACCGACGGCACCAGCCCGGAGACACCTGCCAGACGTGCAAGCGCAACCTCCGCCTGCCGATTGAGATCAGCGAATCCTTCGACAGACAGGCGCGGGTCAGACGGCGGCAAGGCGTGAGGCACGAAAGCACGCACCGACTCGCCCAGCGTCGTGGATATCACGTAGGTTCCGGTGGAGCGCATCATTGAAAGCAAGCTTTAATGGAACACCCACAAATTAAAGCACTCTTTAATTTGAACAACAACAATTAAAGCCAGCTTTCATTGCTCGCGACATCCCACCCATTCGTGCTTCATCAGCCACGATCGCAGATTTGAAGGTGACGATAGAACCCTCCACATCTTGAGGCACTTGGTGTCGACGAGGACATGCCTCACTTGAAACTCACCTTCACCGGCCGCACGCCGGTCAGACCCTCGTATTCGAGGGTGACGGTCTGGCCGGTGCTGGGCGGCAGCAGGGCCGAGAAGGAGCCGAGGCTGACCAGATCGCCGGGCTTCAGCGCTTCCTCGTGGTCGGCCAGGGAGCCGGCCAGCCAGATGACGGCGTTCAGCGGCTGGCCCAGCACGTCGCTGCCCTTGCCGCTGCTCAGTTCCTTGCCGTCGTTGTCCTTCAGCACCACCCGCATGTCGCGGAGTTCGTCCAGCAGGCGCTGGCGCGCATCGGCGTCGCTCGGCACGACGATCGGGTTGCCGACCACACCCAGCCGAGCCCCGACGTTGATGGCCGTGACACCGGCGGCGTTCAGCTTGCTCGGGTTCTCCACCAGCAGATCGGGCAATTCCATGAAGGGAATGATCTGATCGACCGCGGCCAGCACGTCCTCCGGCGTCTTGGCCTGGTTGATTTCCAGGCTGGCGACGCGCACGAGCAGATCGCCCTCGAACAGCGGCCGTGAACCGAAGCGGGCATCGATCATCGCGCCGCTGCGCATCAGGTTCCCCTGGTAAAGCCGTCCCCAGACCGGCTCATCGGTGTTGAAGCGCTTCTGCACGGCCGGGTTGGTCAATCCCGCCTTGTAGCCGACCGGGCTGCCCAGCCGGGCGGCCAGTTCGGCCTGCAACTTGGCGCGTGTGCAGGCAGCATCAGCCTTGCTCATGTTCAGCGGCGGATTGGGCACGGGCGTGCGGGCCTCGTAGTGGTCCACCCACTGCGCCACGACCTCATCCGACAGGCAGGCATCCGCCTTTGCCTCCAGCGCGACATTCACCGCCACCGCCACGCCGATGGCAACCGCGATTGCGACCCCGAAGCCCGCCTGTCGCTTCCTGCAGGGACGGCGGCCTTCGGCCTGGATATTCCGGTCTTGCTCGGGCGCAGGGTGGTTCATGGCGTTCTCCCGGTTGGTGCCTGACCCCAGACCTTAACACCATCCGTCCGCACAACCCCCAGATGCCCCCCGGGCCAAGGGGAATCCCCGAGGCGCTCATCAGACAAAGGAAGTGGGACTGGAACTGGAACTGGGACTGGAACTGGGACTGGGACTGGAACTGGGACTGGGACTGGAACGGTGGCTGGGGCCGGTGCTGGGACAGTGACTAGACAATGACCACAACGATGACAGAGCCAGAGAGGCTGACACCCAGATCACCAATAAACAAGCAGCCTGCGAAGTGCGGCGCCTGCTGCACTACAATCGATCGGTCAAGCTCGGAGAGCCTCTCTGGTGGATGCGCACCGGTTCCATTCGTTGCGCCCCAGTATTCGTGCCCAAAACCACCGGCATGGCTGCCCCAACACAGCACCAGAGCCTCCCCGCCCCCCTTCCCGTGCCATCCAGGGTGCTCGCCGCCCCCGCTGCGCACTCCACCGGTTCCAGTTCCCGCCATGAACACCCTCACCTCCCCCACGGTCCCCAACCCCAGACTCACCCTGATCGGCGCCCCCACCGACATCGGTGCCAGTACGCTGGGCGCGGCGATGGGGCCGGATGCGCTGCGGGTGGCGCAGCTGGGGCAGGCGCTGCAGCAGCTGGGGCTGGATGTGCAGGATGCGGGCAATCTGTCGGGGCCGGTGAATCTGCGAGGTGAGCGCGATCCGCGTCATGGGGGGCTGCGCAATCTGCCGGAAAGCATTCACTGGAACGAAGCGGTGCACGATGCCGTGATCGCGGCCTTCCGCGCCGGGCGGATGCCGGTGCTGATGGGCGGGGATCACAATCTGGCGATCGGTTCGATCAGTGCGGTGGCGCGTCACTGCCGGGAGGTGGGCAAGCGCCTGCGGGTGCTGTGGCTGGATGCCCATGCGGACTGCAATACGCCCGAGACTTCGGGCAGCGGCAATGTGCACGGGATTCCGGTGGCCTGCCTCTGCGGGCACGGGCCGGTGGAACTGGTCCGGCTGGCCGGCACGACGCCGGCGGTGCAACCCACCGATTTCCATCAGGTCGGGCTGCGTTCGGTCGATCCGCAGGAGAAGCATCTGCTGCGCCAATTGGGCATCCATGCGCAGGACATGCGTGCGGTGGACGAGCTGGGGATGCGTGAGGTGATGCACCGGGCGCTGCGGGACATGGATGAGAACACCCATCTGCACCTGAGCTTCGATGTGGATTTTCTGGACCCGGTGATCGCACCGGGTACGGGCACCGATGTGCGCGGCGGCGCCACCTACCGGGAGGCGCAGCTCTGCATGGAGATGATCGCCGACACGGGCCGGCTGGCCTCGCTGGACATCATGGAGGTGAATCCGGCGCTGGACATCCGCAATCAGACGGCCGAGCTGGCCGTCGATCTGGTCGAAAGCCTGTTCGGCAAGCGCACG
>JBHADS010000464.1:0-10543 GCA_041855185.1 Lautropia sp.
CGACGCCCAGAAAGCCAAGGTGCTCAGCATGCGCGGCAAGCGTGACCAGGTCGCCATCCTGCAGCAGGAACTGGCCAGCGCCCAGCAGGCCTACGATCTGGTTGCCCGTCGTCTGACCGAAACCACGGTGGGCATGAGCGCTGGTTACTCGAACATCAGCATCATCACGCCAGCCGTCACGCCGCTGCTGCCCAGCCGTCCCAACCTGGTGCTGAACACCGCCGTGGGTCTGTTCCTGGGTCTGTTCATTGGTCTTCTGGCTGCCTTTGCGCTCGAAGCTGCTCAGCGTCCGTTGCGCAGTGCCGATGATCTGCTGCAGGCTGCGGGTATCCCGGTTCTGGCCGTGCTGCCGCCGTCGCAATCGACCCGCGCTCAGCGCTTGATCGGTGGCACCGGTCCTTCGGTGACGCCTCCCTCCCTGCGGCTTGGCAACTAAGCCCGGTTCGGCATGTTGAACGCACCCCTGTTGAATCGCCTCCCCCAGCTGTCAGGAGAGCGGCCTTGGTTGCCGATCCTGATGGGGGGCGCCTTCTTGGCGGCCGGCGTCGTCGTCGGCCTGGTGGTTGCCACCGGTGACCTGATCCTGATGGCGCTGGCTCTTGGCGGGATTGCCGGTCTGCTGCTGCTCAACGCGCTGCCGATCGCTGTCTGGATGCTGTTGGCCGGCGTGCTGTTGATCAACGGCCCGGTGGGTTTCTTCTCGCCTGGCATGGCGCGGGTCTCATGGTTGTTCTCGTTGCTGGGGATCTTCCTGGCAGGGGCATCGGTGCTCTACGCGGCCGTCGGCAACAAGCATTTCCAGCGGCCGATGCCTGCGTTCATCTACACCGCGATAGCCTTCATGCTCGTTGCGGTGCTTGGCACTTTCTTCTCGCAGGGGCCTCTGAGTGAAATCGCAGCAGGTGCGAGACGTCACTTCCAGTTCTGGGGCGTGATGTTCCTGCTGGCGGTGGTGCCTTTCACCGAACGCCAAGTCCGGGGATGGATGCTGTTTCTGGTGGGAGTGGCGCTCGCGCAGTTGCCGTTTACGCTCTACCAGCGTGTGGTGCTCGTGCCGACAGTGCTGTCCTACGATCGGCCGGGCTTCGTGCCTTTCGACATCATCGTTGGCTCTTTCGAGGGCTCTCTGACCGGCGGTGGCGCCAGCGCCATCATGGCCATGTTCCAGGTGTTGCTGCTGTTTGGCGTGTTCTGTGCATGGCGCGAGAAACTGCTCAACGGTTTCTGGACGCTGTTGCTGTCGGTCGGCATCATCCTGCCTCTGGGGCTGGGAGAAACGAAGGTCGTGATCGCCGTGATCCCGGTCATCCTGTTTTCGGCCTATTTCGACATGGTGGCAAAGCGACCACTGGCCTTCCTGGGCATGGTCATTGCTACGTTGATTGCTGGCGGGGTGTTGGGATATTTCTACTTCATTGTGCAGGTGGCTGGTGATCTGGCCGAGGTCAGTACTGCAGACAACATCCGTGACACGATCGAGTACAACTTCGGGACGCGCAGCTACTACGCAACCGGGCTCAACCGTATCACAGCCATTCCTTACTGGTTTGAGTCGCAGAGCTGGAACAATCCTCTGCACACGCTGTTCGGTACGGGTCTTGGCTCATCCTACGGTGTCGATGGTCTGGTGCCCGACCGGGGCCATATGTTCGAAGCGCATCCCGGGATGCACATCGACCTGCTGGCGGCGTCGGCCATCCTGTGGGATTTTGGCATTGTCGGTGCCCTGCTGTATTTCGGCATGATCTTCGGGGCGCTCCGGGTTGCTTTCAAGTGTCTGAAACAGGCGCAGACATCCTGGGATCGAGTCCTGTGCCGGACTCTGGTGGCCAGCCTGGCTGTCACCGTGCTGATGTCCTTCTACTCCAACTCAGGGGTTCTGCTGGCCAGTCATGGTTTTCTGATCTTCCTGACATTGGGTCTTGTGGCATGGCGCTACCGGCATGGGCCGATGCAGCCGACGGCGGGTGAGCGACGCCGGGGTTTCGGCGTTCCCCAGTATCCAGGCTTTGGTGGCAGTTTCGCCAGCAAGTGGGGGGGCAAGGTCGAGTTTCCGACGGATGGCGTGCTGCCTGCAGCCGAGATTGCGGCGCAGCGCAGTGGGCAACGCTTGCTGGCGGCTGGTTCTGCGGCTCAGGCTGCTTCCACTCAGGCTGCGTCGGCGGCTGCTGCACAGCAGGATGTGCCGGCAACGCATAGCACCGCAGCGGCGGGCGCATCGGCGCGTTCCGCCTTTCCGAAGGGCTCGGTGCCGGGGCGGATACCAACGCCGGGTGTGGGGGCGGCTAGCGAATATGGCGCGGCTGCGTCCTCTTCGGTTGCAGAAGGCGTTGCAACCGCTTCGGCGGCTCGCATGGGCTCGGTGGGAGATGGGGGGAAAGCGCCAGTACCGGGTCTGGCGGCAACGGTGCAGGGCGGCACGCCCGAACAGCAACCACGCTCGGCCTTTCCGACAGGGATGAGTATCGGTGGTGCGCAGCATCCGGCTTCACGCAGGGAGCCGTGGCGGACTCGAGCGCAGCCTCATGCCAGCTGGCCCCATGCCTCGGGCACGGGAGGTGCAACATCGGGTGCGGCGCCTACCGCTGCCGAGAGTTCGGCCTTCGAGAAGCAGCGTGAGCCCAAGATCGATGTGTCGGGCCCGGAGACGCGGCCGATGTTTGCTGATGACGATCCGGATACCCTGCAGGCTTACCGTGCAGGACAGCGCACCGAACCTCGGATCAACAAACCTGAGAAATTCTGATCCACGCGCGTACGATGAGCCGGCAATGCCGGCTTTCGCACAGAACGCAGATATTCCCTCTGGGGCGTATCTGCGTTTTTTTTTGGCGCTTTTTTGGTACTCATATACGCAGCCCTGTTGGTGGGCTTGGCATGGCAAGATCCTTTTGGGAGGAGAGGGGCGGCAGAATGACATGATCCCGCCCTGCTCCTTCCACTTCCAAGCAGAGGGGAGAAGGGGCGGCTTGCGCGGCGCCGCCGCCCATGGACAGGGGAGAGGGCAAGGACACGCACGCGGGCACAACAGCGATACAGGTACGGCCCGCATTGCTGAAGGGGGCTGAATCCAGGGGCACAGGAATACCGGCATGCCTGCCCCGAGCAGCAGCATGGGGACCCCCTGGAAAAGAGGAAGGGGGAAACCTGATATCAGGTTTCCCCCTTCTGGTGTCGCCGAGGTCCGGAGCTGCGGCTGTCTGGTTACGGACGGACCAGCCGCAATCGGTCAGCCGGTGTTTCCGGCCTCAGTGGCTCCATGCGCTCACTCCAGCGGCGGCGGTGCGTTGCGGAACTCGGTGGTGCTGATGGAACCACCCGGCTCCGGCACACCGACATCGATGGTGGCGAAGTTGAACGACTGCCACTGGTTCGTCACATACTTCGCGCGGGACAGACCGATTCCGGGGAAGTAGTACGAGGGGGCCGTGTGGCTGACGCGGGTCCAGGTTTCGGGGTAGTAGTCACCACCGACATGGATCAGGTAGCGTGCCCGCGAACGGTCGTCCGCACGCTGCGGGTTGTCCACGACCAGCCGGGCCTGCATCGTCACGAACACGGCTTTGATGTCCGCCGCATCGATGCTGGTGACCGTGCCCCATCCGTGGAAGACGTTGTTGCCGCCAGCAGGCAGAATGGACCGGCTTCCGTCAGTTTCGTGTCGCAGATCAGGGGTGGTGACGTTGTCTCCTTGCAGTGATTTCGGATAGTTGGCGCCCGAGATGCGCTCGTTGACGATCAGATCCCAGCGGTTGTTCGATTTGCGCTTGATGTACATCTTGATGTTGCGCATCTGGACGCGGGTATTGGTGGCCTGGTTGCCTGCGCCATCGAAGACCACGAGCCAGGGAATCGCTGCCTTCCAGTAGGCACTGCTCTTGTAGGCCGAGTTGTAGACCGTCCAGTAGCTGGGGGTGTTGGTGCCACGCGGGTTGTTGCCCATCACTACAAAGCCCGGGCCTTTGGCCCAGCCATAGCCTTGGTTGACACCGGCCAGCACACCGTCGTTGAGCAGACGCATGTCATCGATGATGGTCTGCACGGAGTTGATGGTGCTCGTGCTCTGTGCCGTGCTGCCGGTGCTCGCCGCCGGCGTGGTTGTGGTGCTGCTTGCGGTGGTGGCAGAGCTGCTGCTCGTGCTGGTGGTGGATTGCGTGGCTGCGACCACCTTTACCGGTGCGGTCGTGAAGTTGACAATGTCACCCGTCGGGCTGTGAACCTCTTCACGGTAGACCAGCTGCTTGCCCACATCGGCGGCTTTGGGCGTGTAGCTGGGGCCCCAGCCGACGGCCTCGTTGTTGACCAGCCAGATGGCATGCATGACGGTGCCGTTCTGGTAGTTACCCATCGTACGGGTGACGGTCCGGCCGACAACAGCATTGCTGGTGCCCACGGACATGCGTGGCTGCGTTGTGGCGGTCGGGATGGCAGCACCGAGGACGCGGACCGGCGAGCTGTAGAAGGTGGCGGTCTTGGCGTTGGCTGGGTTTCGGACACGTTCGCCGTAGGTCAGCGACTTGCCCACATCGGCCTGGACAGGCCGATAGCTCTGCTGGGTTGCCCCCGGGATGATGATGCCATCACGCATCCAGACACGCTCGTAGACCTGGCCGTCCTGATAGCGGCCGCTCGTGGCCGTCAGAGTACCGCCCAGACGCACCGTACTGCTGGTGCCGATCGAGGGGGCGGCCAGTTGCGCCGGCGATTTGTTGTCGACAACGGTTACTTCGGCACTGTAGGCGGTGATGACTTCACCTGTTTGAGGATTGCGGACGCGTTCTCCATAGATGATTTTCTGACCGATATCGGCAGCTACCGGTGTGTAGCTGGCACTGTAGCCATTGCTGATCTCGACGCCATTGCGCAGGCGGAAGCCTTCGAAGGCGACGCCATTCTGATAGGTACCGGGAACCCGCGTGACAGGTGTTCCCACCATGATGATCTGGTTGGCGGGAGCGAAGCGCGGTGCCACGGTGACGACAGGTCGGCTGGAGACGGCCTGGGTGGTTGTCGTGGTGTTGGAGGTCGTCCGGTTGCTGCTGTTCGTCGTGGTGGCACGGGGAATCGTGCCATCAGCGGCAGCAACGATGATTTCCGGGCTGTAGGCGGTGATGATTTCACCGGTGGCCGGGTTGCGTACCCGTTCGGCGTACACCAGGCGCTGCCCGATGTCAGCCTCGACCGGTACATAGGTGGCCTGCTGGCCGTTTTCGACCCATTCACCATTGCGCAGACGGAAGCCCTCGAAAGGCTCGCCCAGCTCATAGGTGCCGATGACGCGGGTGATCGGGGTACCGACCTTGACGACCTGGCCGGCTGGGCCGAACAGTGGTGCCTTGGTGACGGCAGGAACCGTGGCGCCGATCACGGTGACGGCTTCGCTGCTGGCGACGATCTGTTCGTTGGTGTTCGGGTTCCGAACGGTTTCGTGATAGACCAGCTTCTTGCCAAGGTCGGCCTGGACGGGAGTGTAGGAGGCTTGTTTGCCATTGGGGATGTCGACGCCATCGCGGGTACGACTACCAGCGATTGGCACACCGTTGCGGTACGAACCGATGACGCGGGTGATGGGAACGCCGACACGGACGGTGCGGTTGGCAGGTGCCAGAGATGGGGGGGTGATGACCGAGGGCTGAGTGGCGCTGGCCTTGATGGTGGGACTCAGCTTTTCAGGATGGAACATCGGCGTCTGGCCGATTTCTGGGAAGCTGGGGCCGGCTGCCGGCTCATCCTGGTACAGATCGATCGCCTGTTCGTGCGATTGGTTGGCCAGTGCAGAGCCCGTTGCAGCATTGCTGCCGCTGCTCTGCTCGCTGCTGCCACCACCGCCGCAGGCTGCCAGCAGGCTGGCGCTCAGGCAGACGGCAACCAGCGTGTGTGGGTGCTGACCGATGTGAAAGGGCAGGGCATCGGGTCGTTGTGCCGAATCATTCGTTAAATCGTGCTTGTTCATGGCTAGAGTCCGTTGTGTGTTGCAGAACAGACGTTCCCCGGATGGCGGCAGGACATTGCTGTGGTATGGCAACGTCACTGTGTCTGCGTTTTTGCGACATGAACTCTATGTTTGCGGGCAGATTGATGCGATGGCGCAACGGATGGGCGGTTGCTCGAATGAGACGGGCTGCGAGAAAAGTCACGCATAACAATTTTTGACCTGCGATATCAACGGCTTGGCGCTATTCATGGATCAGGGTTTGCATGAATGGCGGGGAGGAGGCCTCTGCAGGTACTGCATTGGGTCAAGACCCGGTATGCGCGCTTGGTGGACTGGCTGCTGGCGTACGTGCCACGGAAAGCGCTCGCTTGCGGCAAATTACACGTGTGCCTGGGTACAAAAGTGGTGTAGAAACGACTCACCGCCTACAATGGAGCGCTTACGCGAGCTTTCGCCCTGCTCGGAACGGGGGTTCGATGGCGGCCGCCCTCCTCGACTGGCTGTCGATTGATCTTTCAAGAACACAGGCGTTGCACGGTATACCGGGGCTGCGCGCGCTGTCAGCTCGGCGTGCAGTGGCACGGCTGTCGGCCTGACGCCTCCCCCGTTTGTCCGTTTGTATCTCATTGACCGATGTCTCAGAACGCCGACCACAATCCTTATAGTGCCCGACGCATTGCGGCCGGCATGAAGCACTTCCTGATGGGCAAGGCGCTGACATCGGTTGCGGGTGTCGCATCGCTCTTTCTGGTCGTGCAGAACCTGCCGATCGAGCAGTTTGCCGCCTATTCGGTGCTGCTGGGTCTGACCGAAGTGCTGCTGACGCTGACTTCGGTCGGAACAGGGCAGATCCTGACGCGCTTCGTGCCGGAGATCTTCAATCTGCGCTACGCCTGGGCGCTGCGACGGGTTATCGCCGTGGCGATGGGGTTGCGCCTGCTGCTGATTCTGGTCACGGTCATCGCACTGATCATCTTCCCGCTGTGGCTGGCCGACTGGCTCAGCCTGGGCGCATGGCTGCCGGAATTGCAGTTGTATCTGCTGGTCGTGCTGTTCCGGACTGCCTCCAATTCCGAGTTTCAGGTGCTCGAAGCCATGCTGGAGCAGGCGCGGGGGCAGAGCGCCTTCGCGGCCGTGACGGTCGGAAAGTTCATCGCCATCGTCGGCCTGATCTGGGCCGATCAGATGACCCTCTTCAATCTGATCCTGTCCGAGGTCTTCGTTGAGCTGATCGGTGCGCTGGCGATGAGCTGGGGAATCTATCGTGCTACCCGGCCGGCAAAAGGGGATGTCGAGAGCATCCAGGTACAGCGTGAATGGCTGCGCAACAACTTCCGCCGGATGATCGACTTCGGCATCAAGGGCCATACCCAGGGACTGATCATCCTGCCCTACGGCGGGGTGGTGAACCGGCTGGTGGCAGGTAATCAGTTCGCGCCGATGCAGGTGGCACTGTTCGGTTTTGCGCAGTCGATCTTCGACCAGTTTCAGCGTTACCTGCCCGCCCAGCTGTTCAACGGTATGGTCCGTCCGGTGATGGCTGCCCGTTTTTCGGCCAATGGCTCGTTCAAGGAGGCCGAAACTGTTGCCAATGCCGCGCTGACGGTCAACCTGGTGCTGATCGGCGGGGCTGTGACGATGTTCGCGGCCGGTGGCGGGGACATCTACCTGTGGCTCTCGAAAGGCAAGTACGGCAGTGACGCGGCGCCCTTGATCCTGATCATGTGTCTGGCCCTGGTACTGGAGTCATGGCGTCATACGCTCGACAACCTGTGTCATACCGTCGAACGCTATGGTTTTCTGGTGTTCAGTAACACATTCCTGGGATTGTCACTGCTGCTGGGCGTGGCCATGGCGCCCACGCTTGGCATCATTGCCCTGCCGGTCGCCAACTGCATTGGGCTTGTGGTTGCCAATATGATGGTGATCTACTGGCTGGGCAGGACGGGCTATCCCTACAAGAGCAGTCTGGAGCACATCTTTGCCTGCCTGTTTGCGACCTGTATCGGTCTACTGACCGCAGTGCTTCTGCAGGATGTGATCATGCAATGGTGGTGGCGTGTTGTGCTGGCCTCGCTGGCTTATCTGCTGATCTGTGCGCTGATCCTGCGTCCCCGAAGGGCTGAGGTGAAGCTGTTGAAGGCCGTCCTCAAGCGCCGCAAGGGGGGAGAGGCTTCAGAGGCTGCCTCGCCGAAGCCTGTCAAGAAGGAGCAGAAGCGCAAACGTGTCTCGTCCGCAGTGTCATCCTGAGTGAGCGTCGCCGGGATGGCAAGGGGGGGGGGCGTGATACCCTTCCGGTCAGAGGCTGATCATCGAATACCTGAGCAGGGCGCGCCGGTGCAACGGGCAGAGGCGTACTGACACGTCTGTCATCGACCACCGAGGTCTTGCACGAAGGCGGATTTTGGGGCGCCCCCACGAGTGACGTTCGCAGGGGACTCAGGCTCTCAGGCTGACGATACCATGACGTCGGTCTGTACTGGAGCGCGGGCAGAGGGTTTCTCTTCGTAGAAGCTGATCCGCTCGGCAGGGACGCGCTTGGGGTGGAAGAACAGTACGCCGAACAGAAAGCCCACGCTGCGGGCGGTGGTGCCTGCCAGATCCTGCAACAGACTCGTGCCGGGGCGGCGCAGATTCTTGGCGACGATATACCCAAGGTAGAGCAGCAGCCACCACGGACTGACCAGCACGGCCAGCAGCAGTGACATGAGCAGTACCGCCGTTGGGCGCTGATGGGAAATCAGAATCGGCCAATAGCCACTGAAGCTCCAGTGGCGGCGCCAGACGACTCCGGGGAAGCACATGCTTCCGTCCCACAGCATCTTGCCCTGTCGGGACCAATCGAAATACTCGACGGTATGGTGGACGGCCATCACGACTGGCAGGATCCTGGTCTTGTACCCGGCCCGGGACAGGCGCAGGCCGATGTCGATGTCCTCGTTGACTCGCAATTCCGGGCAATAGCCGCCGACTTCCTCGAAGACGTCTCGGCGAATGATTGCGCTACCGCCCATTTCGGTCCGCTCGTGGTCGTAGTCCACCTTGTAGCGGTCTGGCCCTTCGGCAATCAGCTTACCGCTGGTGTCATAGAACTTCTCGGGCAGCTGGCCCATGAGAACCGGGCCGATGGGCTTGCCTTCGTCGTCGAAGGCTCGGCGCAGAAAGTCCGCACCGATTTCCATGTCGCCATCGATGAAGAAAAATGCGTCGCCCTTGGCCACGGCAGCCCCCGCATTGCGGGCGATGGCGGCGTTCATGTGACCGGTGACACGGACGATCCGAACCCGGTCGCCCAAGCGTTCCCGCACACGCTCCGGTGTGCCGTCGGTCGAGCGGGAATCAACGAAAACAATCTCGTAGCCATGACGGTCGACACCGCTGGCCTTGGTGGCATGCAGAATGCTGTCCAAGCAGATGTCGATCGTCTTGATCTGATTGCGGGCAATGACGATGATGGAAAGCAGGGGCGTTGTCCTGTAATCAAGTGTGAAGGGATGGGCAGCCTGTAAGTCGCCAGCGACAGATCGTTGCTTCAACGCCTACGAAGGGTGTCCGCGCTGGTCAAGGATGATACTACCGAAGCGCAAGTGATTGTGTCGCTTGTGTTTTTCGTGTTTTGCGACATCACGGTTCTTAACGCTGCCGATGTTTCTTTTGCGACAAAGCGGTTGTATTTCTGCGATCACACGTCCTGTGGGCGGGACGCGTGATCGTCGTACAGAGCCGTCGTGATCAGCTGGCCGTTGAGGGAGAGGGCTGTGCCGCGTGCGTCAGCAATGCCTCGTCTTCCGTTGGAGCTGGTGCTGGCTCTTCCTGAGTAGTGCCCTGGGGGGCGGCTGCCGCTGCCGGACCAAGAATCTGGGCATCACTCAGGCCGACCAGCTCGGATAGCACCCGATAGCGGGCGGTATTGTGGATATCGTCCGGGAACTTGCGGGCAAAGAAGGCGGGAGAGCGGCGAAGTGCCTCCAGATCGTTTTCGGTCAGCCAGGCCGGGTTGGCTTCGATGAAGGTCACGATGCAGTGGTTCATCGGGCCATCCTTGAAGCCGCGCTCCCTTACGCCACATTTGAGCAGGGAGGGGATCAGAAACTCGTCGGCGATGATGAGCTTCGGAAAGTGCGTCTGGATGTCGGGCTGATCGAAGCGCTGCAGTGCCCATTCGATCACTGGACGCCGTGCGCCAAACCAGGTCGAACCGTAGTAGGGCGGGAAATCCTTGGTGAAGACATGGCCGCCGATTTTCGGATTGACCGTCGCTCGGGTGATCGCCCGAGCGATCCGGGCTGCCAATCGCATCTTGCCGTCCGGGCGTAGCTGACCACCGGTGCGCAGCTGCACACCGGCAATGTCACGACGCAGCGGCGTATCGTTGAAATAGAAGCGCATCAGCCGCCGCAGCACGCGGTGAAGCAGCGTGCCATCGGCCGTGAAGCCCCGGTATGCGACCGTCATCAGCGCGTCTTCGTCCGCCAGCATGTCGATCCACGAGAAATCCACATCGGTCTTGCCCGAGGCGACGTGGGCCTCGAAGGCGCTGATCGGCTTGATCGGCAGACAGGTCGGGCTCAGAACCTGCAGGTAGTCGAACTCCAGATTCTCGGCCGC
>JBHADS010000465.1:0-7763 GCA_041855185.1 Lautropia sp.
CTGATCAACAAGGGGCTGCGGACCAACACCGGCCTGGTGGTCGAGACCGGTTCGGCGCGCGAAGTCCATCATTTCGCGGTGCTGGCCGGCTATGGTGCCGAAGCGATCCACCCGTATCTCGCGATGGAAACCATCGCGCACATGCATCGTGAGCTGCCAAATGATCTGTCGGCAGACAAGGCGATCGCCAACTACATCAAGGCAATCGGCAAGGGGCTGCAGAAAGTGATGTCCAAGATGGGCATCTCGACCTACATGTCCTATACCGGCGCCCAGGTGTTCGAGGCTGTCGGCCTGGCACGCGAGCTGGTCGACCGCTATTTCACCGGAACGGCCAGCAACATCGAAGGTCTGGGCATCTTCGAGGTGGGCGAGGAAGCGCTGCGGATGCACCAGGTGGCCTATGGCAAGGATGCGGTGCTGAGCGATGCGCTGGCCGCCGGTGGCGAGTACGCCTACCGGGTGCGTGGTGAGCAGCATCTGTGGACGCCGGACTCGGTGGCACGCCTGCAGCACGCCACCCGTGCCAACAGCTACCAGACCTACAAGGAATATGCGCAGCTGATCAACGACCAGTCGCGCCGGCTGATGACGCTGCGCGGCCTGTTCGAGTTCCGCTTCGATCCCGAGGCCGCCGTGCCGCTCGACGAGGTCGAGCCGCCCGCCGAGATCGTCAAGCGCTTCGCCACCGGCGCCATGTCGCTGGGCTCGATCTCGACGGAGGCCCATGCGACGCTGGCCGTCGCCATGAACCGTATCGGCGGCAAGTCGAACACCGGCGAAGGCGGTGAGGACCAGGTCCGCTATCGCAACGAGCTGAAGGGCATCCCGATCCGCTCGGGCGAGTCGCTGGCCAGCGTGCTCGGCTCGGATGTGGTCGAGTCCGACTATCCGCTGCAGGCCGGTGATTCGCTGCGCTCGCGCATCAAGCAGGTGGCCTCGGGCCGCTTCGGCGTCACCGCCGAATATCTGTCCTCGGCCGATCAGATCCAGATCAAGATGGCGCAGGGCGCCAAGCCGGGCGAGGGCGGTCAGCTGCCGGGCCACAAGGTCAGCGAATACATCGCCAAGCTGCGCTGCTCGGTGCCGGGCGTCGGTCTGATCTCGCCGCCGCCTCACCACGACATCTATTCGATCGAGGATCTGGCGCAGCTGATCCATGATCTGAAGAACGCCAATACCCGCGCCTCGATCTCGGTCAAGCTGGTCTCGGAAGTGGGCGTGGGCACGGTGGCCGCAGGGGTCGCCAAGGCCAAGGCCGATCACATCGTGATCTCCGGCCACGATGGCGGCACCGGCGCGAGCCCGCTGTCCTCGCTCAAACATGCCGGCACGCCCTGGGAGCTGGGGCTGTCCGAGGCGCAGCAGACGCTGGTGCTGAACCGGCTGCGCGGCCGGGTGCGCATCCAGGCCGATGGTCAGATGAAGACCGGGCGCGACGTGGTGATCGCTGCCATCCTGGGGGCCGACGAGTTCGGGTTCGCCACGGCACCGCTGGTGGCCGAGGGCTGCATCATGATGCGCAAATGCCATCTGAACACCTGCCCCGTCGGTGTCGCCACCCAGGACCCGGTGCTGCGCAAGCGCTTTGCCGGCAAGCCCGAGTACGTCGTCAATTTCTTCTTCTTCATCGCCGAAGAGGTTCGGCAGCTGATGGCCCAGCTCGGCGTGCGTCGCTTCGACGACCTGATCGGCAAGACGCACTTCCTCGACATGCGCAAGGGCATCGCGCACTGGAAGGCACGCGGTCTGGACTTCTCCCGGGTGTTCCACTCGCCCGACATGCCGGCCGATGTCGCCCGTCGTCAGGTCGAGGTGCAGGATCACCGCATCGACCGTGCGCTCGATCATCAGCTGGTCGACAAGGCGCGTGCGGCGCTGGAAAACCAGGAGAAGGTCTCCTTCATCCTGCCGATCCGCAACGTCAACCGGACCGTGGGCACGATCCTGTCCAGCGAAGTGGTGCGGCGCTACACCCATGCCGGCCTGCCCGACGACACCATCCACATCCAGTTCAACGGGGTGGCGGGTCAGTCCTTCGGTGCCTTTCTGGCGCGCGGCATCACCCTCGATCTGGTCGGCGAGGCCAACGACTACGTGGGCAAGGGGCTGTCCGGCGGCCGGATCATCGTCCGCTCGCCCAATGATTTCCGGGGCTTCGGGCCCGAGCAGATCATCGCCGGCAACACCGTGCTCTACGGCGCGATCGAAGGCGAGGCTTTCTTCAACGGTGTGGCGGGCGAGCGCTTCGCGGTGCGCAACTCGGGGGCCGCCACCGTCGTCGAAGGCACTGGCGATCATGGCTGCGAATACATGACGGGCGGCACGGTGGTCGTACTCGGTCAGACCGGTCGCAACTTCGCCGCCGGCATGTCGGGCGGTGTGGCCTATGTCTACGACCCGGACGGCAGCTTCGCCTCGCGTTGCAACCTGTCGATGGTGACGCTGTCTCCGGTGATGGAGGATGCGCAGCAGCGCGCCGAGGTCGATCCCGCCATCTGGCACCGGGTGCAGCCGGGCCGCGAGGCGCAGACCGATGAAGTCATCCTGCAGACCCTGATCAAAGCGCATTTCCGCCATACCGGCAGCTTCCGGGCACGCGACATCCTGGCCGACTGGCCGGCGATGCGCGGCAAGTTCGTCAAGGTGGTGTCGCCGGAGTACCTGCGTGCACTGGCCGAGCTGGATGCCAGCCGCAAGGCGGCCGGGGGCGCCGACACCGCGATGGCCGGCAGCGATGCCGAGACCGCGGGTGAGGCCCAGGAGCCGGGCACCCGGGGGCGTCGCAAGAGCGGTGGCAGCGCCGCCAAGGTGCCGGCCAAGCGTCGCAGCGGAGAGGTCTGAGTCGCAGCCAGGGCGCCAGGAGGCGCCATCGATCAACAGGGGCAGGTGCTGCCGCCATCGGGCGGGGCGCCTGCCCGGACAGGATGATGAGAACTGAACATGGGAAAGATCACGGGTTTCTTGGAACTGGAGCGGCTGTCCGAGCCGAGTGAGGCGGTTGCGAGCCGGGTGCGGCACTACCGCGAATTCGTCATGCACCTGGATGATGCCCAGGCGCAGCAGCAGGGGGCGCGCTGCATGGATTGCGGCATCCCCTTCTGCCACAACGGCTGTCCGGTCAACAACATCATTCCGGACTGGAACGATCTGGTCTACAACGGCCGCTGGCAGGAAGCGCTGGAGGTGCTGCATTCCACCAACAACTTCCCCGAATTCACCGGGCGGATCTGCCCGGCACCCTGCGAGGCCGCCTGTACGCTGAACATCAACAGCAACGCCGTCGGCATCAAGTCGATCGAGCACGCGATCATCGACAAGGGCTGGGAGAAGGGTTGGGTGAAACCGCAGCCGGCCGAGAAAAGCACCGGCAAGAAAGTGGCGGTGGTGGGTTCGGGCCCGGCGGGGCTGGCCTGTGCCCAGCAGCTTGCGCGCGCCGGCCATGCCGTCACCGTCTTCGAGAAGAACGATCGCGTCGGCGGTCTGCTGCGCTATGGCATCCCGGACTTCAAGCTGGACAAGCATCTGATCGACCGGCGGGTGGCACAGATGCGTGCCGAGGGCGTCGAGTTCCGTACCGGCGTGGCCGTCACCGGCGACTGGCCCGGCATGGTCTGCAATCTCAGCATCAGCACCATCAGCAGCGACAAGCTGCTGAAGAGCTTCGATGCCGTGGTACTGACCGGCGGCTCGGAAGTGCCGCGGGATCTGCCGATCCCGGGCCGCGAGCTGCAGGGCGTGCATTTCGCGCTGGAATTCCTGACGCCGCAGAACCGCGTCGTCGCCGGCGATTCGCTGCCGAATCAACTGCGCGCCACCGGCAAGCATGTGGTGGTGATCGGCGGTGGCGACACCGGCTCCGACTGCGTGGGCACCTCCAATCGTCATGGCGCTGCTTCGGTGGTGCAGTTCGAGCTGATGCCCAAGCCGCCCGAGTCCGAGAACAAGGCGCTGACCTGGCCCTACTGGCCGATCAAGCTGCGTACCTCGTCCTCGCACGAGGAGGGCGCCGTGCGCGACTGGTCGGTGACGACCAAATCCTTCAATGACGACGGCCAGGGGCGGGTGCGCTCGCTGACCTGCGCGCGGGTGAAGTGGACGAAGGACAAGGTCACGGGGCAGATGAAGATGGTCGAGGAGCCGGGTTCCGGGTTCGAGGTCCAGGCCGATCTGGTGCTGCTGGCGATGGGCTTCGTCCATCCGGTGGCTTCGGTGCTGTCGGCCTTCGGCGTCGATCGTGACGAGCGCGGCAATGCGCGGGCCACGACCGAGGGCGACAACGCCTATCAGAGCAGCCGCGAGCGGGTGTTCGTCGCCGGTGACATGCGCCGGGGCCAGTCGCTGGTGGTCTGGGCGATCCGCGAGGGCCGTCAGTGTGCCCGTGCGGTCGACGAATTCCTGATGGGAACCTCGTTCCTGCCGCGCTGATCGGCCCTGACCGACTGTCGGTCAGCTACTGCCTGTCAAGGACTTTGATCACGACGGTGCTGTCGCTACAGTGCCGAAGTATCGATTCCTGACAGGCAGTTCTGCTTTCTGGCGGCCACGGGCGGGCGTATCCGCGCCTGCCGTGGCGCGCGTGCCGGCATCACCGTGCGGCGCGTCCCGGTCGGTGGTGCCGTGCGGGCGCCGGGCCTCCGCCCGCCGCCTGCTTCATCGTCGCGGCGTCTGTGCCCGATGCCGCCGGCTGTTCCTGCTGCCTCGGGACCCGAACAACCAGGTGTCTGAGAGGCCGCAAGCATGAAGGAATGGATCGGGGCAGGCAGCGAGGCGTTGACCGCTGCCTATACCAATGGGCGTCTGTCGCCCGTGGCGGTGGTCGAGGCGTTGTGCGACCGGATCGAGGCCGAGGATGCCGGGATCGGCGCGATGCGTGCCCTCTATCGCAAGGCGGCACTCGAAACCGCGCAGGCTTCCGAGCGCCGCTGGCAGCGCCATGCGCCGCTGTCGCCGCTCGACGGGGTGCCCGTGACGCTGCGCGAGGATTTTCCGCTGGACGGCAGCGCCGACGAGACCGAACCGGCTTCGCCGGTGGTGGCGCGTCTGCACGAGGCCGGCTGCATCATCCTGGGCACCACGGTGATGTCGGCCGACGATGTGCTGGCGACCGGGCTGACCGCCGACGGGCGGCTGCTGCGCAATCCCTGGCAGGCGCAGGCCAGCACCGGGGGCTCGTCCTCCGGCGCTGCCGTGGCCTGTGCCCGCGCCTACGCACCCTTGCATGTGGCCTACGATCGCTTCGGCTCGACCCGCCTGCCGGCGGCCTTCTGCGGTGTGTTCGGCTTCAAGCCCAGCCAGGGCCGGGTGCCGATCGCGGCACCGGCGCCGGGCCGGGGGGCCGCACTGCTGAGCCGGCAGGTGCACGATGCGGCGGCGCTGATGAACATCCTCTCCCGTCCGGACGACCGGGACTACAGCAGCCTGCCGGCCGAGAATCTCGAATACCGGATGCAGGTCGACGGTCTGAGCCCGAAGTCGCTGAGCATCGCGGTGCTCGGCGATCTGGGCCTGGGCCTGCCGGTGGACCCGGCGGTGCAGCGGGCGCTGCAATCGGCGGCGCGGGCGCTGCAGATGGCCGGCGCCAGCGTCGAGATGATCGACAGCTTCATGACACCGGCCCTGTTCGATGGCATCCAGTGCTTTCTGGAGGCGATGGCTCATGCCGACGCCCAGGAGGGCAGGGCCGGAGCCGCCGGCCCGGCCGAGCGCTTCGTCGAGCAATGGCGCTCGTGGCGGGCCGCGAACTTCAGCGGGCTGGAGGTGATGCGGGCCTGGCAGAGCATCACGGCGATCCGGGCTGCCGCCAGCCGTGCGATGCGTGGCTACGATTTTCTGCTGATGCCGACCTCGCCGGTGCTGCCCTACGCGGCCGAGGCGCTGTCGCCCAGTGGCGACCCGCGGGACGGTCTGTCGCACATTGCCTGCACCGTACCGTGGAATCTGAGCGAGAACCCTGCCGCCAGTCTCAACTGGAGCCATACCGAGACCGGCCTGCCGATCGGGTTGCAGGTGGTCGGCCAGCGCTTCGACGATCTGGGAGTGCTGCGCCTGTCGCGCACCCTCGAGATCATGCGGCCGGACCCCGAGCCCTGGCCGGGGGGCGTCTGAAGCCGGCTGTGCCGGTGCCGCCGTGCCGCGCCCGACGAAGTGTGTCGGCGCTGGCCTCGCCCTGGTGCCCGAGCGACAGCTTGTCGGGGGTCGGCCGGGTCGCGTGCCGGTCTGCCCGTCGCCTGCTTCATGTGCTGCGGTCTGTGGCGGCCGAGATGCACGCTGAGGGAAATCAGGTTTGGGCCGGGTTCGACGGTATCATTGGCAGTGACGGGGGCCGTCGATGGGTGGCACGCGTCTGCCGTG
Organism: Lautropia sp.; assembly: GCA_041855185.1. Classification (GTDB taxonomy): domain Bacteria; phylum Pseudomonadota; class Gammaproteobacteria; order Burkholderiales; family Burkholderiaceae_E; genus Lautropia. The sequence continues at coordinate 6,355 of JBHADS010000465.1, forward strand.
TCCCGACGTGTCCCAAGCTGCGATGACTGCTATGACTGAACTGGAAGAGCTGAAACGACATATCCGTACCATTCCCGATTGGCCAAGGCCCGGGGTGATGTTTCGGGACATCACGCCGTTGCTGCAGGACCCTCGGCTGTTGCGGACCATGACGCGGATCTTCGTCGACCGCTATCGCGAGGCCGGCGTCACCCTGGTGGCCGGGATCGATGCGCGTGGCTTCATCATCGGGCCGCTGATCGCACACCAGCTTGGCGTGGGCTTCGTGCCGGTGCGCAAGCAGGGCAAGCTGCCCTTCGAGACGGTTTCGGCCAGCTACGAGCTGGAATATGGCAGTGCCACGGTCGAGGTGCACGTGGATGCCTGTCGCCCGGGCGACCGGGTGCTGGTGGTCGATGATCTGATCGCGACCGGCGGCACGATGCTGGCGGCGATCGAGCTGCTGCGCAAGCTCGGGGCCGAGGTGCTGGAGGCGGCCGCCATCGTCGACCTGCACGAACTGGGCGGCACCGCCCGCCTGCGTGAGGCGGGCGTCAACACCTTTGCCCTGGCGCGCTTCTCCGAGTCGGAGCAGTGATGCGCGAAGCGTCACCGGCACCGGTCCGGATCGACAAATGGCTGTGGGCGGCGCGTTTCTTCAAGACGCGCTCCCTGGCCCAGAACGCGGTCGAGAACGGCCGGGTGCTGGTCGATGGCGATCGGGTCAAGGTGGCACGTCTGTTGAAGGGCGCCGAGCGGCTGCACATCCGCATCGGCGATACCCAGCGGGAAGTCATCGTGCTGGGCCTGTCCAGCGTGCGGGGGCCGGCCCCCGTGGCCCAGACGCTGTACCAGGAAACCCCCGAATCCGAAGCGGCGCGGCTGGCGGCTGCCGAGCGGCGACGCTTCGAAAAAGAACCTGCTGCAGGCTTGCACGGTCGCCCCTCCAAGCGCGACCGGCGCGAGCTCTCCAGAGTCCGATTGGATTGACGAATCATTGATGAACCATTTTTCTGAAAACGCCGCCCGCCACGAACTGATGTGCGGGGCGGCTGCCTTGGCATCGCCGGCGCTCGACCCCTTCGGCAGCGCCACCGTCTCGATGCGCTGGTCCCGGCCTGCCCGGGATGGGCTGCTGCTGGTCTCGGCCGCCGCCTGTGAGGGCGTGCTGCCCGGGGCCGATGTGGCCGATGACGGGGACGAGGGTGGTGCCGACCTGGATCTGCCGGTCTGGCATCCGCTCGACGGCAACGAACTGGCCGGCATGCACGGGGCGCTGCTGCGCAGCTGCCCCGATGTCGACTCGATCGTGATGGTGGCCTCGCCCTATGCGGCAACACTGGCCTGCACGCGCGAGGTCCAGTACGAGGGCATCCCCTTCTTTCATCCGATGGTGGCGCTGGCCGGGCGCAACCGGATCGACTGCTGTC
>JBHADS010000466.1:0-4606 GCA_041855185.1 Lautropia sp.
AGCTGCTGGTGGTGCTGGACGGTCCCCGGCTGCCCGGCCAGTTCTATCATGTCTGCACCCCCGCCAGACGTACCACATCCCCGGCACTCGATCGGGTGCGACAATGGCTGCTCGATCATGCGGCGCAAGCCAGGACAAACGAGCGACGCGGACCCCGGGCAAGATAGCCCCTCCGTCCCGGCACAGGCCCCCTGCCCGCCCATGACCCACACCAGCTACCGGCGTTGCGTGATACCCACGATTCTCTGCACAAGGTCCCCCTCATGACACCGATCACCCTGAGCCTCGACATCGAAGCCCCGCTGGCGCGGGTCTGGCGCTGCTTCACCGAACCGCAGCACATCCGGCAATGGAACTTTGCCCATGAAAGCTGGCACTGTCCGCGCGCCGAACACGATCTGCGCGCAGAGGGCAGCTTCAACTATCGCATGGAGGCGCGGGACGGCAGCTTCGGCTTCGATTTCGCCGGCACCTTCGATGAAATTCTGCCTTTCGAGCGAATCCGCTATCACCTCGGCGACGGCCGCAGCACCACGGTGCAGTTTGCATCGCTGGGCGACGGCAGAGTCCGCGTGACCGAGACCTTCGAGCCGGAGGCGCAGAACGATCCTGAGATGCAGAAAAATGGCTGGATGGCGATTCTGGAGAACTTCCGGCGCCATGTGGAAACCGATCGGACCCACGTCACGCCCGACAACACCGTCTGCCTGATGTTCGAGCGTGACGCCGAAGCGGCGGCCCGCTTCTACACCGGACTGTTTGCCAACAGCCACCTGAACCAGATCAGCCGGGCACCAGCCGATTACCCCGGCGGCAAGCAGGGCGATGTGCTGGTGGTGAATTTCACGGTGGCGGGCGTGGCATGCATGGCCATCAATGGCGGCCCCTACTTCAAGCACAGCGAGGCATTCTCTTTCCAGATCGCCACCGACAGCCAGGAAGAAACCGATCGCTACTGGAATGCCATCATCGACAACGGCGGCAGCGCCAGTGACTGCGGCTGGTGCAAGGACCGCTGGGGCATCAGCTGGCAGATCACGCCCCGCCTGCTGACCGATGCGCTGGCCCTGGGCGGCGACACCGCCCAACGCGCCTTTGCCGCAATGATGCAGATGCAGAAGATCGACATTGCCACCATCCAGGCGGCCATCAGCAGGCCCTGAGCCCCCCCGGAGACAACCGATTGCAGGAGCTGTGGATACGCTGCTTCATGCAGCCTATTCAGGGTCTATTCAGCAGCCTGTCCCATATCCGGTACATTCGAGCTTTTCTGCGCGCCCATCAGAGCGTGCCCTGCACTTCAGGAGTGAAGCCCCGATGAAAGGACAGATGATCGACATCCGTGCCCGCGATGGCAGTGGCAGATTCAGCGGCTATTTGAGCGTACCGCGGGATGGCAAAGGGCCAGGCTTGGTTCTGGCACAGGAAATTTTCGGGGTGAATGCCACCATGCGTGCAACCGCCGACCGCTTTGCCGAGGAAGGCTACGTCGTGCTGGTACCGGACCTGTTCTGGCGACAGCAGCCCGGTATCGAGCTGGGCTACACGCCCGAAGACTGGCAGCGCGCCTTTGGCTACTACCAGTCCTTCGACGAAGCCAAGGGCGTCGACGACATCCAGGCTGCACTGGATGCTCTGCGCGCAAGGCCCGAATGCGTCGGTCAGGCCGGCGTGCTCGGCTACTGTCTCGGTGGCAAGCTGGCCTATCTGGCAGCCTGCCGTACCGATGCGGCGGTCTGCGTCGGCTACTATGGGGTTGGCATCGACAATGCGCTGGACGAGGCAGCCAACATCCGGGGACATCTGACGCTGCATTTTGCCGAAAACGACCAGCTCTGCCCGCCGGATGCCCGCGAAAGAATCCTGGCGGCGCTGTCACCGCTGCCCCAGGTCGAGAGCTATGTCTACCCCGGCATGGATCACGCCTTTGCACGCATCGGTGGCGACCATTACGACAAGACCGCTGCGAACCTCGCCGACCAGCGCAGCATCGCATCGCTGCGGCATGTGCTGGGGCCACATTATGATCTGTCGGCCCTGTGGGAGGCACACTGCCATCACGAATTTGCGACCCGCGATGTGGACGCAACGATGGCAACGATGGTCGAAGACCCCTACGTGAACCACATTCCGACCATGACCGGCGGCGTCGGAAAGAAATTGCTGGCCCATTTCTACCAGCATCATTTCGTCGACAGCAATCCCCCCGACACCGTGCTGATTCCGATCTCCCGCACCATCGGCGCCACCCAGATCGTCGACGAACTGCTGTTCTGCTTCACGCACACCACCGAAGTGCCCTGGATGCTGCCCGGAGTACCTCCCACCGGCAAGCGTGTCGAAATCCCGCTGGTGGCCATCGTCAAGTTTCGGGGCGACAAGCTATGCCACGAACACATCTATTGGGATCAGGCAAGTGTACTGGTGCAGATCGGTCTGCTCGACCCCAAAGGGCTGCCGGTTGCGGGCATAGCAACTGCGAGGAAATTGCTGAACGAAACCCTGCCCTCGAACGAACTCATGGGAGACGCCTGGCAGCCGCCCAGCCAGTGATCGCCTGGCATCCCGAGACCTGCTTCGGGATATCCGCGGGCGGCGCCAACACTTCGCGCTGCCCGTCGAAAGCGATGCACCGCTGAAAATCGACGCCTGCAGCCTCCGACGTGCAGACTGATTGTCTCTGCACAAGACAAGCGTCTTCAGGCTCCATGCCCCGATCGTTCTATCGGTACTGCCGTCTGCTCATGCTCGGCACCTTCCCTTGCCGATCCTCGACGGGCTATTGTCCTGCTTCAGGCGAGGCCCGCCTTGTCCAGTCCCATCATCCTGTCCGCGCTACCCGCTTCGGGCTGAAAGGCAACCCCGATGCGATTCCACGCATTGATGGTACTGATGACGAATGTCAGCGCTGCGAGTTCCTTCTCCTCGAAATGTTTGCGCACATCTGCATAATCCGCGTCGCTGACATGATGCTGTGCGGCAAGCGTCAGTTTTTCGGCCCAGCCCAGCGCCGCCTTCTCGCGGGCATCGAACAGGGATGATTCTCGCCACAGAGGCAGGTGATAGAGGCGCAGTTCCCTTTCGCCATGCAGTTTGGCCGCCTTGGTGTGCATGTCGGCGCAGAACAGGCACCCATTGATCTGTGAGACCCGAAGCTTCACCAGTTCCTTGAGCCCCGGCTCCAGTTCCAGACTGTTTTCAAGCGCCAGCATGGCCTGATAGCTTTTCGCGGCGAGTTGCGGATACGGCGTCTGAGTTCTCATGATCAAGCCTTGCAACAGGAAAAAAGGAGACTCTACTACATGGTGTTGCCATGTGAGCGCCCCCTCCAATACGACGCCCCCCGCTTACCCCATACGCTCGTCGCTGCACGGCCTCGCTAACGTCGATCCGGGAGGCGCAGCCGCCGCGCCATGAAGCGAGGCTTCGGACCGGGACGGTCTCCGCCCCTTCATGAGCCGATCTCAGGGCTTGGTGCCCAGCGCCCATTCCAGCGCGGCAGTGTCTTCGTAGAAGTGGTAGAGCGAAAGCTTTCCGGCGTCGTCGAACTTCATCACCAGCGCCCAGTCACTGGCAAAGGGGCGTCCCGTGGCACGGGCCGTATGCTTCAGACGACCATACATCACCACATGCTGCCCCTGAGCGATGGTGTCGTGAACCTCGAACGCCCCCGGCTCCAGCGTTTCGCCGAAGATCCGGAAGAATGTGCTCGCCCCCGCGTGACCACGATGAGTGCCATACGCACGCACGCGCTCGGAAGCTTCGGGCCGGGTACTGATGAACGCCACATCCTCGGCACATGCCGCCAACGCTTCGGGCAGTTTTCCGGCAAACACATCAGCGAAGAATTGTTGGGCTTGGGTTTGATAGGTCATGGAGGTTTCCAAGGTTCAGGGTGTCGTCTTCGACTGGCAGCAGCTACCTGGATCAGCGCCTGTTTGGAGGAAGGCAGCCTCACTCCCCCGTGCTCCAACTCACCAGCTTGACGACCAGCGGGCGAAGGGCCAACAGGCTGACGAAGGCAATCGGCCAGGTGATCAGATACGCGCGCGCCAGCCGCGCCGGGTAGCCTGCGTCCACCCCCGTGTTGAGCGCCACCAGCACACCGCTGACGATCAGCGCCATGAACGTGCAGGTATAGAACGCAAAAACGATGCCGGCGTACTGTTTGGGAAGCATCTTCATCGAAAGCACCTCATGACGACTGTCGCCTGACTTCGGCGGCTTCCGTCGTGTCTGGCTTGGCAGCAGTGTGCATTGTTTTCAAATCGAACAAAACACGATAGATTGGCAACGATCGATGATCTACGCACAATCTCATGCCCTTCGACTGGAACGACATCCTCCACTTCGTCACCCTGGTGGAGCAGGAGACGCTGAGCGCAGCGGCCGAAGTGCTGGACGTTCAGCACAGCACGGTGTCCCGAAGGGTCGCACAGTTGGAAGCAGCGCTCGGGCTGCACTTGTTCGACCGCATCGGCAAGCGCTATCTGCTCACGGAGGACGGCGAGCGCCTGTACGCCCATGCACGGGAAATTGCCAAGGACATGGGAGTGCTGCAGCGCTTGGCACACGAGCAGCGCGAGGCCGTGGCCGAAGTGGCAAT
>JBHADS010000467.1:0-2569 GCA_041855185.1 Lautropia sp.
CCGTCATCCTGCAACGCCGCCGTGATGGCCGCCAGACGCCGATCGTGCTGCGCTCGCTGCCCGGGGCGCCCGATCAGGGATGGGTGCTGGCATTGCCGGTGGAATGGGCCGACCAGCATCCGTTGACCGACCAGTCCCTGCGGGACGAGGTCGAGGAGTGGCAACGGGTCGAGGTCTTCAAGGAGGTCAGCTACGTGCTGATCGGTGCGGAACGCCCCCGCAGTGAATGAGGCGAAGCGGCCGGTGCTGCCGCGCAGGGACGCCCCCGCCCGACAGGGACGGCGCGCCGGTACGCGCTGCGTCCCGCTGATCTGAATCCGGGCACGACATCGAGTCCGGGCAACACATCATGACGAACGAGGAATGCTATGGCAGGCATGGATGAACGCTATCTGCAGGAACTGGCGCAGTTCCTCGAAGCCGAGGAAGAAATGGCGCGACAGGGCGTCGATCTGCTGTCCGATCCGGAGTACCGGACCTTGCGGGAGCTTTATATCGATGGCGACATCGATCAGGAGGAGTTTCTGGGCCGCATCGAGGCGCTGGCCGCATCGCGCCCGGATGAAGGCGATGTGAGTTTCACGGCGCTCGACGAGGCCGACGAGGCGCTGCACGAGGCCGAAGGCGGCTTGCGTCCGGACGAAGACCCGGACGACGATGTCTCTGAAGACGAAGGCTCGGCGTCTCCGTTGCACTGAAGCCCGGGGGCGTGCACGCCTCGGGCAACGCAAGCCCCAGAACGAAACAGCCGGCGTTTCTGGCATGGCTGCAGAAACGCCGGCTGCTGTAGAGGCGATGCGCTGGCCGGGGGCTCAGGCCGCTTGCGGTGCCGATGGACCGAAGCGGCCGGGGCAAGCCTTCCGGCCGCAGGGCTTACATCAGGAAGAAGTAGGCCCAGAGCGAGACCAGGATGATCGACAGGATGTTCAGCAACATCCCCACGCGCATCATTTCGCGCTGACGGATCAGACCCGTACCGAAGACGATCGCATTGGGCGGCGTGGCCACCGGCAGCATGAAGGCGCAGGAGGCACCGATACCGATGACCAGCACCAGCACCTGCGGCGGCATGTTCATCTGCGTGGCGATGCTGGCGAAGATCGGCACCAGCAGGGCGGCCGAGGCCGTGTTGCTGGTGAACTCGGTCAGGAAAATGATGAAGGTGGCAACGGCCAGAATCACGATGAAGGGGTGGGTCTGGGCGAATTGCGTCGCCAGCGCCTCACCCAGCGCCTGCGAGGCGCCCGAGTTCTGCAGCAGCGTGCTCAGCGCAATGCCGCCGCCGAAGAGCATCAGCACGCCCCAGTCGGTATTGTCGGCCACGTTCTTCCAGGTGACGAGACCCAGAGCCACCACCGCCACGGCTGCAATCAGCGCCACCACCGTATCCGGGTTGGTGATGCCGAGACCCGTCTTGATCTTCTCGCCGAGAATCCAGGCGGTGGCTGTCGCCAGGAAGACGATCAGCGTCAGGATGCGGGGCAGGTTCCAGGGAATGCTTTCCTCGGTACTGAACGTCACCCGCTGATTGAGGTTGGGGCGCAGCACCACCCACATCGAGAACAGCACAAGCGGCATCAGTCCCAGCATCATCGGCAGGCCGAAGGGCAGCCAGCCGTGGAAGTCCAGGCCCAGCGCCTTGGCGGCGATGGCGTTGGGAGGCGAGCCCACCAGGGTACCCATGCCGCCGATGCTGGCACTGTAGGCGATGCCCAGCAGCACAAAGACGAAGGTCTTGCGGTCCTTCTCCTGATCGACGGTGGAGAGCATACCCATGGCCAGGGGCAGCATCATCGCGGCGGTGGCGGTATTGCTGATCCACATCGACAGGAAGGCGGTGACGGCGAACAACGCGAGGACCGAGGTGCGCAGGCTGCCACCCGACAGCGCGATCAGCTTCAGGGCGATCTTGCGGTCCAGCTTCTGGATGTGAAGCGCGGTCGCCAGGGCGAAACCACCGAAGAAGATATAGATGATAGGGTCGGCAAATCCGCTCAGCGCTTCCTTGGTGCCCATCTTGGGGATGCCGCTGATGGCGGCCAGCACCGGGACGATCAGCGCCGTGACGGTGATGTGCAGGGCTTCGGTGAACCACAGGATGGCGACGAACAGCAGAATGGCCAGACCCTTGTTGGCGTTGTCGCTGTATGGCAGCAGCTCGTAGGCGCCCCAGGATACGATGGCGGCGATCACCAAGGTGATCAGCCCCTTGTGAGTGCCGTGCGGAAAGACGGAGGGATTCTGTAGCGGCGGCGCTTCTGCCGAATCTACAGCCTTGGGTGGTTGTTGTGCTGACATAGGGTCTCCAACTATGAATAATGTGCGGCCTTCGGCCGGCCACCGCTATGGGCTGGCCGAAGGGGAGCATGAATCAAGTATAGAGACCTTGGCGGAGTGAGGGAAAGCCCGATTACCGCGCAGCAACGACAGCGGAACCGACGTGTCAGCCCCAGCTGTTCACCGTGCGCCGCGTGAGGGGATACCCTGGGTGCTGCCTCAGCGATGCGGGTCGGTGCCGAGCAGGCAGATGGCCCGGACCACGAAGGTGCTGGGCACCTTGGGATCGATC
>JBHADS010000468.1:0-2578 GCA_041855185.1 Lautropia sp.
CTTGCGGGCCGGCTGGGGGGCCGCTTCTTCACGGCCGGGGCAGGCTTTCTGGATGGTTTCCGAGACGCTTTCGCGCAGGTGGGCACTGGTCTGACGCACGCTTTCCATGCCGCTGGTGGCGGCGCTGCGCAGCTTCTGACCGGCAGTGTTCAGACCCCGTTTGACCGAGCCGCGACGCAGCAGCTCCGAGGCCGTGGCGCCAGCGGCAATGCCGGCGACGAAGGGGAGCAAGGGCAACATGGATCAATCCTCCTGTGTATAGGTTTTGCTGGCGGGCGTGAGCAGCTTGCGCAGCCGGACGCCCTGGACGGCGGCGCTGCCCGTCAATGCCCCTGCCACAAGCGCGGGGTGGGCAGCACGCAGCAGTGTGCCGGCCAGCCCGAACACACCGCCCTGGCGCGTCAACAGCGCCAGCAATTGTTCTACCGTATCACCGATCAGCCCATGCGAGGCATAGGCTTCGCTGGGATCGATGCCCTGCATGGCGTGGTAGCGCTCGCGGTCGGCGGCAGCCTGCCAGGCCCGTTGCAGGGCGGGGATGTGCTGCGTCAGCAGCTCGTTCTGGAAGCGCTGGAACAGCGTGCGGATCGCCGGGTCGGGGGTGGTGGCGATCAACTGCTGGTAGCGGCTGGCGCTGATCATTGCGCCGTGCAGGCCGCGCTCCAGGTTGGGCAGCCAGGCCGGTGCCGGCTGGATGGCCCCGGGCGGCGGTGGCGCCGGCAGGCGCATCCGCAGGCGCTGCGCCTGCTGCACCAGGGCGGTGATGCGCTGGGCATTCGCCTGGACCAGCTGTGGCCAAGGGGCCGTCGCACCGAACATCAGCTGGCTGGCGTGGTAGAAGGCGCGCGTGGCCAGCTCGTCCTGCAGCGCCGCCCGGACCGCAGCGGCTGCGGCTGGTGCGGGGGCTTCAGCGTTGGGAAAGTTTGCGAAGCTTGGCATGGGTTTCTTCCAGGATGGCGTGCAGCGCATCGGCTGCCGCACTGCTGCGTCCTGCCAGCAGATCCACCCAGGCATCGTCGGGCAGCACTTTGGGGTCGTATTCGACGGTGCAGGAGCGGGCCAGCAGGTTCCAGCTGATGTTCTTGATGCCTCGCGTCTGTTTCAGCACGGCCGTCAGCGCGTCACTGTCGGCGCTGGAGGCGTCGAACTTGACGCCATTGGCCGCGCTGGCACTGAACTTGAAGCGGACGCGACCGGGAATCTGGTGAGCGATGCGCAGGAAGGGCACGAAGTGTGCGAGCAATTCTGCGGGGGGAGTATCGACTGAGAAGTTCCGGGTCTGAGAGCTCATCAAATGAAAACGAGACGCAACTGTTTATCTTGATAATCCTACGCCAACCCGGAAAAACCTGCAGCACTTGACCCCGGGAAATCGTCGTCGGTGTTCGGGTTTCCGGCGTGGAGGCGCCTGAAACCGGGCCTTTGCCCGGCGGGTGTCCGGGCGGGGGCAGGCTCGGCGTCGGGGTGGGGTGGTGGCGCAGGTCGTGGATCAGCGGGGTGGCTGCCTCCCGTGCAGTGGCTGTGCAGGGACGTGCCGCGATGGGGCTGCAGGGGCGTGCCGTGAGGGGGAGCGAGCCGGCCCGGGCTTTGTTGTTGCTTTGGGCGTGGCTGGTTTGTGGGGGCGGGTATCCCGGCTATGATCGCGTTCTGTGCCAAGGGAGCCTTCATGCAACGTATTCTGCAGCCCGGTGAGATCGAAGCACTGGATCGCACCGCTTTTCCGCGTATTCGCCTGCCGCAGACCGGCAGCCTTTTTCTCGACCGCAGCAACCGGCTGCGCCAGCTGGCGGCCGGCAGTCCGATCGAGGACTTTCTGCTGTATGTGGCGCGACTGATGGCGGCGCAGCACGAAGTCTGCAAGCGTCTGCCTGCGCCGGCGGCCGTCGATGAGGCGGCCTACGAGCGGGCGCAGCGCTTTGCAGTGCCGGTCTGGCAGGTGCCGGCCGATCTGGGCGATGGCTGGCGCGCAGCACTAGATGCCTTGCTGGAGATCATGGCGTCGGCACCCGAGACAGCCGGCTTTCAGCAGGAACAGATCGATGCGCTGAAGGCGATGGATGATGTGGCCGTGCTGCAGCTGATCGATGCGGTGCTGATGGGCGCGCCGTTGAACGAGGCACGTCGGGCCAAGGCGCCCTTCGTGATGGCGGCGGTGCAGGTGGTGATGAGCCATCGTGCGGCCGCGCTGGATCTGAACCAGCTGCCCTATGTCGATCCGCCGACGGTCTGTCCGGTCTGCAGCAGCCATCCGGTAGCCAGCGTGGTCCGCATCGATGGGCAGAGCGCCGGTCTGCGCTATCTGCATTGCGGCATCTGCGCGACCGAATGGCATATGGTGCGCGTCAAGTGCAGCAACTGTGCTTCCACCAAGGGCATCAGCTACCGTCGGATGGACGGCAAGGATGCGACCGAGGCCAGCGGCAGCGAGGCTGCTGCTGCCTGCATGGCCGAGCTGTGCAGCAACTGCGGCAGCTATCGCAAGATCTTCGATCTGCAGAAAGACCCCGCGATCGAGGTGCTTTCCGATGATCTGGCAACGCTGATGCTCGACATTCTGATGGGGGAGGAGGACCACGCC
>JBHADS010000469.1:0-3277 GCA_041855185.1 Lautropia sp.
CACCGGCACCAGAGACAGACCCAGGGTCGGCGGCCGGATACCCAGCAGCCAGCCCCGACGCGAAGGAAAGCGGGAAAGAATCGAAGTCATCATGTTCCTTGTGTGCTGCGGCATGCAGCAAACCTCGTGGCCGCCGGTCCCGTCTGAACCGGCGCAGCCACCCATGCGTCCAGCGCCCGCCACAGCGCCTGCTGATCATCGGGGGAACGAACCCCAATCCGCACCCAGCCCGGCAGCCCGAAGGAACGCGCATCGCGCAGCTTGACGCCAGCCTGCCGCAAATGCGCAAGCAGCTGCGCCAAAGTCAGAGCGGCCGCTTCGGATGCTGCCCCAGTGGCCTGCGATTCGGTGGCAGGCGCAGAATCGTCCCCGCCAGGCTCGCACGGCGGGCGGGCGCAGAAGAAATGGCTGTCGCTGGGCCAGATCGTCCATCCCCGCGCCAGTAAGCCCGCCACCTGCGCGGCCTTCCACTGCCGCAGCCGGGGCAGCGAATCCCGCAGCCATGCCTGGGTGGTGGCCTCGGTCCACTGCTGCAACAGCACGAGCCCATGCGCGCCGATTTCCCAGGAGGGTGCAAGCCGCAGCAGCTGCGCCAGCAGGCGGCACGACCACCCGCGCCCAGGCGACGATCCGTCCTGCGCCACCGATTCGCCCGGATCGTCCGGGTGCCGATGCGCGGGCCCGACATCATCGCTCAGGGCCGCAGCCGGCGCGATCAGATAGGCCGCCCGGACCCCGGTCAGGCCCAGTGCCTTGTTCGGCGTGATCAACTGCCAGACCCGATCGAAGGCCGCCGCATCGAGACTGCTTTCGCCCTGCAACCGCAAGGGCGCATAGGCGAGGTCCAGCACCAGCACCTCCTCATCCGGCTGCACCTGCTGCACCAGCGCACGCAAGCCGGGCTGTTCCAGGCCGAGCGGACTGGAGGGCTCGCAGGCCCAGATCAGCCGCGGCCCGCCCCCCTCGTCGTCGTCGGCATACGGCTCGCCAAGCGCCAACCCCGCTGGGATGGATGCGGGCTCGCAGCGCCGGGGCAACGACGGCAAGCACGCCGGTTGCGGCCCAGGCGCCAGCGCCGCTCGAAGATCCTTCGGCAGCGCCTGCGGCATCTGCGCCGTGGCAAGCGCCGAAAACAAGGGCTGTCCTATCCCGGTGCCCGGCAGCACCCGCACCGGCAGGCGCCAGGCATCGGCTGCACGACGGTAGTCGTCATAGGCATGGGCAGGCAGATGCACCACGGGCCGGTGGCCGCTTTCAGCCGCCAGCGCCACCATCGCCGCCGTCATCCGGAAGATCAGCTCGCTGCCGCTGGCACCGATCAGAATCCGCTGCGGATCGACGCCATGCCATTGCCCCAGTTGCCGGCGCAGTGCGGTATAGGCGGGGTCGGGATAGCTGTCGGGCAGCACACGCTGCAGCTGCGAGAGCACCTGCGAACAGGGGCCGGCCGCATTGACGTTGGTCGAAAAGTCGTGCGGCACCGAACCATCAGCGTCCGTGCCGCCATGTATGGCGCGTGTCATGGCCCGCCGATTATGCCATCAGCGGCGCATCGGAGCGCTGCTGCCCCCGGATCGTGTTCGCCCTTGGCCTCGCACCGCCCCCCATCCCTCAGCCCGCCAGCAGGAGACTGAGGCCAGCGGCCAGCGCCGTCCACCACGCCACCCGGCCGCTGCGCGCCAGCGCCTGCCGGGTATCGGGCGCCTCGGGCGGCCTGCCCTGCGGATTGAGACGATAGACGCCGGGCTTGCCCAGGCTCACCCCCAGCCGCAGCGCCATCGCGCCCATCGGCCAGCCGCCATTGGGGGAAGGCGTGCGCCGGGCCTCGGCGGGCAGGCGGCGCCAGTTCTCTCCTGTGGCGCCGAGCAGCAACAAGAGCGCCGTCAGCCGCGCCGGCAGCCAGCTGAGCAGGTCGTCGGCACGCGCGGCCCATTTGCCCGCCCACTGCCATTGCCGCCCGCTGCGCTCACCCGGATAGCCCCACATCGCATCGGCGGTGTTGGCAAAGCGATAGAGCGCCGCCCCCGGCAGGCCCAGCAGCACGAACCAGAACAGCGGCGCCACCACCGAATCGTTCAGATTCTCGGCCAGGGTCTCGATGGCAGCCTCGCGCACATCCGTTTCCGTCAGTGCCCCGGTATCCCGACTGACCAGCCGGCCCAACTGTTCGCGTCCCGCCGCGAGCGATTGCCCGAGCCCCTGCTCGACCGCCCCCACCTCGTCGCGCAGCATCGCCCAGGAGAGCATCGGCTTCAGACACAGGGCCAGCAGCGGCAGCGCGAGCCACCCCGGCAGCAGCCCGAGCAGCGCCTGCACCGCCCAGGCCAGCAACACGGTGACGCCCGCGCCCAGCGTCCAGGCCCGCGCGCCCGCCCAGAAGGCATGGAGATCCGCCGGCCCGACTTCCGCCGACGCGGCTGCGCGCGGTGCGATCCGCTCGCCCTGGCGCTGCAGGTAGTGGCCGATCCAGACCACCGGATGAAAGCGCACCGGCGGCTCGCCCCAGCGGCGGTCGATCCAGAGTGCCAGCGCCGGTGTCAGCGCCAGCAGCACACCACTCATGCCGCGTCGCCGGCCAGCTCGATCTCCGGCCCCTGATGGAAGATCAGCGGGGCCACCGGCCTGCCGCCCACCAGATGCTCGTCGATGATGCGCTGCAGATTCTCCGGGGTGACGTTGTAGTACCAGACCCCGTCGGGCTGCACGCACAGGATCGGTCCGCCCTTGCAGGCTGCAAAGCAGCCGACCCGGGTGCGCTTGACGCGCAGATCGCCGGTGGTCAGCCCCGCAGCCTTCAGGCGCTCGCCCAGGCTGTTGAACAGCGCTTCCGATTCGCCGTCGACGGTGCAGCGCGGGCCAGTGCACAGCAGCAGATGCCGACGATAGGGGCCGATCTTCGGTTTGACGACCGTGCTCTCGGCGCCAGCACCGGCGAGCGGGCATGTCGCCGCTGCACTCTCCGGCAAGGGTGCGGAACGGCCTTCGGCGGCCACGGCAGGCACCTCATTCGGCAAACAGCGATCCTGCTGCATCAGCTCGCCTCCTCGTCCGTGTCGGCCAGACAGGCTTCGATGTAGTCGGCCGGCAGACGGTGGCGTGCCGCCAGCACCTCGATGCTGTCACCGGCCGCCTGATCGGCACGCAGCGACGCCAGCCAGCCATTCAGCCCGGTGGACAGCGAGCGGCCCGAGCGCTCGCCTTCGCGCAGGCTCTTGTCACCATCGACCTCGTACTTGTTCGCATAGCCGCGCGGCGTCACCATCAGCCCGTCGCGCAG
>JBHADS010000470.1:0-3487 GCA_041855185.1 Lautropia sp.
CGACGACATCGTCGAACTCAACATTCCGACCGCCCGTCCGCTGGTCTATGAGCTGGATGCCGATCTGAAGCCGATCCGCCACTACTATCTGGGCAATCAGGCCGAGATCGAAGCTGCAATGGCCGCCGTTGCCAAGCAGGGTTCCGCCAAGAAAGGCTGATCCCGACAGCGGCAGCCCCGATCCCGGCCCAGGCCATCTCGCTGCTTCCGGACACCCGCGACCTCTGTCGCGGCAGCGCCCGGATCGCTGGACGACACGAGGTGGCACCGGGCCGGTATGCAGGGGTGGGAATCATTCAGCGCCGGCTCGTGCTTCGACCGGAAAGCTGTCGGCCGTTTCCAGGCATTTCCCTTCCATCGCCCCAGAACACGGGCGGTGGAAATGAGGATATTTCTGTGAAAACCGACATCTTTTATGAAACAAACTTCCCACTCATCACAGTGGATACCGCTATACTGAAAGATTCATTTTGAATCGATCAGGCTCACGCTGCCGCCCAAAGGATTCTGCCCAACATGTCCAGCTCACTCAGACCTGCCGGCCTCATCGGCATTGGCGCCATTGCCGGGGTTGCCCTCAGTCTTGGCCTGAGCGCCGTGGCACAGAAGGATGCCGGCAATCGCAACGCCCTGCCGCTGGAAGAACTTCGGCAGTTCAGCGAAGTCTTCGGCACCATCAAATCCTTCTATGTCGAACCCGTCAAGGACAGCAAGCTGATCACCGATGCGATCAGCGGCATGCTGACGGGTCTGGACCCCCATTCCGCCTATCTCGACGAAACCGCCTTCAGCGAACTGCAGGTCAGCACCCAGGGCCAGTTCGGCGGTCTCGGCATCGAGATCGGCACCGAAGATGGCTTCGTCAAGGTCGTCTCCCCAATCGAGGACACCCCGGCTGCCAAGGCTGGCGTCAAGGCCGGCGATCTGATCGTGCAGATCGGCGACACGCCCACCAAGGGCATGCCGCTGGATCAGGCCGTCAAGCTGATGCGGGGCAAGCCCAAGAGCCCGATCACGCTCACCATCCAGCGCAAGGGCGTCAACGAGCCGATCGTGCTGACCATCGTCCGTGACATCATCAAGGTGCAGTCGGTGCGCAGCAAGATGCTGGAGCCCGGGGTTGCCTATGTCCGGATCTCGCAGTTCCAGGAGCACACGGTCGACAGCCTCGCCAAGCATCTGACCCAGCTCGGCAAACAGGGCCAGGTCAAGTCCCTGATTCTCGACCTGCGCAACGACCCGGGCGGCCTGCTGCATGGCGCCATCGGCGTCTCGGCCGCCTTCCTGCAACCGCGGATGGAAGTCACCTCCACCGACGGTCGCACCGAGGATGCCAAGCGCAGCTACTACGCCAGCCCCGAAGACTATCTGTATGGCGGCAGCGCCCGCATCGACCGGATCGCCTCGCTGCCGGCCTGGACCAAGACCGTCAAGATGGTCGTGCTGGTCAACGCCGGTTCGGCCTCGGCCTCCGAGATCGTCGCCGGCGCCCTGCAGGATCACAAGCGTGCCATCGTGATGGGCACCCAGACCTTCGGCAAGGGCTCGGTGCAGACCATCCTGCCGCTGGCCGACCGCAAGACCGCCATCAAGCTGACGACGGCGCGCTATTACACGCCGAACGGACGCTCGATCCAGGCCCGCGGCATCGTGCCCGACTATGTGGTCGAGGAGTCCGCCGATGGCGACATCAACGGCTTCCGGATTCGCGAGGCCGATCTGCAGCGCCATCTCAGCAACGACCGCGACAGCACGCCGGAAGTGAAGTCCAGCACGCCGTCCTCGGTCGACCAGCAGCGGCTGCGCAACCGCAAGCCGGTCGAATTCGGTGTGCCGGCCGATGACTTCCAGCTGCAGCAGGCGCTGAACTATCTGCAGGGCAAACCCGTGCAGAAAACGCCGCCGAGCACGCCGGACAACGCCAGCGCCAACCCGGCCGGCAAGGCTGAGGACAAGGCCGGCAACACGCCCGCGTCGGCAGACAACCCTGCCGGGAACGAAGGCAAGCGTCCCTGATGCTACGGCTGAGCGCCGCATGAACGACGAACAACTGCTGCGCTACAGCCGTCACATCCTGCTGGATGAGATCGGCATCGAAGCCCAGGAGCGCCTGCTGGCCAGCACGATGCTGGTGGTGGGCGCGGGTGGCCTCGGTTCACCCGCCGCCCTCTACCTGGCGGCAGCCGGCGTCGGCCGGCTGATGATCGCCGACGGAGACACCGTCGATCTGACCAATCTGCAGCGCCAGATCCTGCATCGCCAGGACCGGATCGGCATGGACAAGACCGCCTCGGCCCGGCTGACGCTGCAGGCGCTGAACCCCGATGTCGAGCTGATCCTGCTGCCGAGGCTGGCGACCGAGGAGGCAAGCACCGACGCTTCCTGCCTCCATGCTCCCTCCCCTGCACCGGATGCCAGGCACTCCCCCGCAGACCCATTCGGGCTTTCCGATCTCTCCAGCCTCTCCGAGGCGATCCGGCAGGCCGACGTGGTACTGGACTGCAGCGACAACTTCCCCACCCGGCAGGCGATCAACCGCTTCTGCGTTCAGCATCGCAAGCCGCTGGTCTCGGGCGCCGCGATCCGCTTCGACGGCCAGCTGGCCGTGTTCGACCCCCGGCAGCCCGACGCCCCCTGCTACCACTGCCTGTTTCCGGACGGCGAGAACGTCGAGGAAACCCGCTGTGCACAGATGGGGGTGTTTGCCCCGCTGACCGGCATCATCGGCACGCTGCAGGCCGCCGAAGCCCTGAAACTGGCTGGCGACTTCGGCACCCCGCTGACCGGACATCTGCTGCTGCTCGATGCCCGGACCATGCGCTTCACCGACATCCGCGTGCCCCACGACCCCGACTGCCCGGTCTGCCGAGGCCAGTGAAGCCCCCAAGCATCCGCCCCATGCGGACACGCAGGGACGAACGCCGGCACCGGGTGCCGACATTGACCGTGGGACGACCGTGCATGGATTGACCGGAGGATGGTCGCGTGACCGGAATGGACCACGGGATCGCCACCTGAATCAGGCGTCCCTTGCCACCGAAGGTAAAACCCGCCGGAAGACTACAGCTGAGCCCTGCGGCCCGTCCGGCTCCTGCGCCCATTGCACGAGCCGTTCTCCATCGCGCGCAAACCGCCCCGATGCAGCAGGTCCACCACGGCCAGATCGCCGACCTGGTTCAGCGTGTGCACCCCATGCAAGCCTCCCACGCCTTTCAGCAGGCTCGGGGTCACGACCCGCACCAGTTCTTCGGCATAGCGCGTGGTGCTCAGCTCCGTCACCCGATAGACCGCGAGGCCGTGCCCATAGCAGTCGAAAGCCTGCAACTGGCCGAAGCGGAAGACTCCCTCGGCAGAAGCCGCCATGCCGGCATTGCGCCCGCCATAGCTGTCGATGCGCAGCGGATTCATCGGATGCGGCGTCCAGCTATCCGACAGCGGGTGATCGGCATGGAACAGATGCAGCTCCGAATGGAAATCCCGGCTCGGC
>JBHADS010000471.1:0-3165 GCA_041855185.1 Lautropia sp.
CGGTAGCGCCGTCTCAGGAAGGCGCCAGTTCCCGAAAGAGCTGGTAGCGGCGGGCGTCGATGGCGCCGGACTCGGCGGCCTCGCGGATCGCGCAGCCGGGTTCGTCCAGGTGCTGGCAGTTGTTGAAGCGGCAGGCGCCCAGCAAGGGCTTGAATTCCGGCATCGCGTGGCAGATCTGCCAGCGGCTCAGGTGTGCCAGCTCGAACTGCTGGAAGCCGGGCGAGTCGATCAGCCAGCCCGAGCCGTCGGGCAGGCTGAAGGCGCGGCAGAAGGTGGTGGTGTGGCGGCCGCTGGCCAGTGCGTCGGAGATGGCCTGGGTCTGCTGGCTGGCGCTGGGAATCAGCGCGTTCAGCAGCGTGGACTTGCCCATGCCGCTCTGGCCGAGCAGGATGCTGCGCTTGCCCTGCAGGCGTGCGCGCAGCGCTTCCAGCGAGGCCGGCGCATTCAGGGCGGCGGTGGGGAATACCGGGTAGCCGAGCGCCTCGTAGACTTTCGCGCGTTCCATCGCCTGCTCGAAACTGGGTTGCAGATCCTGCTTGGTCAGCAGCAGCAGCACGGGGATCTCTTCGGCCGCCAGACCCAGCAGCACACGCAGCAGCACGGCCTCGTCGAAGAAGGGGTAGCCGCTGATCAGCACGGCCGCCTGGTCGACGTTGGCAGCGATGGTCTTCTGCCGGAAGTGGTCGCTGCGCATCACCCGGTTGCGTCGGGGCTGCACGCTTTCGATGGCGCAGGGGCCGCTGTCGGCCTGACGGTAGATCACCCGGTCGCCGACCACGCAATCGAGGCGGCGACCGACGGCCAGGGCTTCGAGCGGGGGCTGGCCGGGCGCGGGCGACAGCAGGAAATGCCGGCCGTAGGCGGCGATCACATCGGCCTGCAGCCGGGGGCTGGAGGAGGTTCCGCGCGGACCGCTGCTGCTGCCGGCTGGCAGTTTGCGGGTGTAGGCGCGCGAGGGGGCGCCGCGCTGCTTGCCCCGTATGCCGGGTTCCGCAATGTCGTCGTAGTCGTCGTCGAGATCATCGGGGCGGCGGGGCGGCATCGGAGCGCTTCCTTCGGGGCAGGGGGTCGGGGCTGCTTCAGGCCACGGCAGCGGTTGTGGCCAGCCGGGCTTCGATCTGTGCGATCCGGATCGAGGCCGGCGGGTGCGAGTCGTAGAAGGCCGAGTGCAGCGGGTCGGGCGTCAGGGTGCTGGCGTTGTCCTCATAGAGCTTGGACAGCGCCGAGACCAGGGCCGCCCCGTCGCTGTGCGCGACCGCGAAGGCATCGGCCTCGAATTCGTCCCGCCGGGACAGCCAGGCGGTGAGCGGGCGCAGCACGAAACTGAAGACCGGCATGGCCAGCATGAACAGCAGGAGCGCCACGCCGGCGGGCGCGGGTTGCAGCGGGTCGATCCGGACCCCCAGCCCCTGATAGAACCAGAGCTGCGTCGACAGCCAGCCGAGCAGGGCGAAGCCGGCCAGACTCAGGCCCATCTGCATCAGCAGACGTTTCAGGATGTGCTTCTTCTTGAAGTGCCCCAGCTCGTGCGCCAGCACCGCCTCGATCTCGTCGGTGTCCAGGCGGCTCAGCAGGGTATCGAAGAAGACGATGCGCTTGGCCTGACCCAGACCGGTGAAGTAGGCGTTGCCGTGGGCCGAACGGCGGCTGCCGTCCATCACGAACAGTCCCTTGCTGGCAAAACCGCAGCGTGCCAGCAGCGCTTCGATGCGGCTGCGGGTCGGCCCCTCGTCCATCGGCTGAAAACGGTTGAAGAGCGGCGCGATCACCGTCGGATAGAGCAGCAGCACCGTGGTGCTGAAACCGATCCACAGCAGCCAGGCCCACAGCCACCAGCTGCTGCCGGCCGCCTGCATCAGCCCGATCAGCGCCGCCAGCAGGGGCAGGCCCAGCACCGCGGCGATCAGCAGACCCTTGATCCGGTCGGCGATGAACAGGCGCAGCGTCATCCGGTTGAAGCCGAAGCGGCTTTCCAGCCGGAAGGTGCGCCACAGATCGAGGGGCAGCTCGGCCAGACTGATCAGCAACAGGGTGGTGGCGACGATGGCCACCTGCTGCAGCAGCGGGCTGTCGGGCAACGCGCTCTGCCAGGCGCTGGCGATGGCCTGCAGCCCGCCCAGCAGGGTCAATGCGAGCAGCACGGCCGCCCCGACGCCTTGTTCGAGGACGCCCAGCTGGCAGCGGGCGATGGTGTAGGCGGCGGCCCGCTGATGGGCGTGCAGGCTGATCCGCCGGGCGAAGGGCTCGGGCACCTGCTCCCGGTGCGAGGCGACGTGCCGGATCTGCCGGTGCGCGAGCCAGAGACGGATGCCCATCGAGGCGAGCAGGAAGGCGGCGAACAGCAGGCTGAAGGTCATGGGATTCATGCGGCAATTAAAGCACGGACCGGCGGTGCTGGCAGGACGCTTTGTGCCGGGCCCGATGGCATGGGCCTTGGCGAAGTTCGGCTGTTGGACACGCGGCGAATGCCATGGACCCGGAAGCCCGGGGAAAGCGGAGCGCTCGTGCGACAATCCGCGCATGGACAAGCATGAAACAGCGGGCGTGACCGGCGCCCCGGCGCCAGGCGCCGAAGAACGGTCCGAGGCAGGTGTGCCCGGCCTTGTGGACACCGGGGCGGATTCAGCGGCGGCACAGGCCGTGCCGGGTCGCCCCGATGCCAGCCGTCTGGTCTGGCTCGACATGGAGATGACGGGCCTGCGGCCGGATATCGACCGGATCATCGAAGTGGCGATGGTGGTGACGGACAGCGAGCTGAACGTGCTGGCGCAGGGGCCGGTGCTGGTTGTGCATCAGCCCGACACGGTGCTGGATGCAATGGATGACTGGAACAAGTCGACCCACGGGCGTTCGGGGCTGATCGACCGGGTGCGCGCCTCGACGCTGACCGAGGCCGCCGCTCAGAAGATCCTGCTGGACTTCATGGCGGCCTGGGTGCCGGCTGGCAAGTCACCGATGTGCGGCAACTCGATCGGTCAGGACCGCCGCTTCATGGCGCGCTACATGCCCGAGCTGGAAGACTACTTCCATTACCGCAACCTCGATGTCAGCACGCTGAAGGAGCTGGCGCGCCGCTGGGCGCCGGAGGTCTACAAGGGCTTCGAGAAGCGCGGTGCGCACACCGCGCTGGCCGACATCCTCGAATCGATCGAGGAGCTGCGCTAC
>JBHADS010000472.1:0-8681 GCA_041855185.1 Lautropia sp.
GTTGGTGGTGCCGCTGACGGCCGAGGTTTCGGCCATGCGCTGCATCACGTCTGCCGTGTCGGCGGTCTCGCGTGCCTTGATCGACAGCGCGATCGAACGGTTCTTGCGATCGATGTTGATGATCATCGTCTCGACCGTCTGACCTTCGCTCAGCTGGGTGCGGGCATCCTCGACGCGATCGCGCGAGATTTCGGAGGCACGCAGGTAGCCCTCGACTTCCGGCTCGATCTGGACGGTGGCGCCACGGGCGTCCACACTGGTGATGGTGCCGGTGACGACAGCGCCCTTGTCGTGGGTCGAGGCGAAGTTGGTGAACGGATCGCCTTCGAGCTGCTTGATGCCCAGCGAGATGCGCTCGCGCTCGACATCAATCGCCAGCACGACGGCTTCGACCTCGTCACCCTTCTTGAAGTCGCGCACGGCTTCTTCACCCGACTTGTTCCATGACAGATCGGACAGGTGAACCAGCCCATCGATGCCACCCGGCAGACCGATGAACACACCGAAGTCGGTGATCGACTTGATCGAACCCTTGACCTTGTCGTTGCGACGGTGGTTCTCGGAGAACTCCTGCCACGGATTGGCGTGGGTCTGCTTCATGCCCAGCGAGATGCGGCGACGGTCCTCGTCGATCTCCAGCACCATGACCTCGACCTCGTCGCCCAGGCTGACGACCTTGCCCGGATTGACGTTCTTGTTGGTCCAGTCCATTTCGGAAACGTGCACCAGACCCTCGATACCCGGCTCGATCTCGACGAACGCGCCGTAGTCGGTGATGTTGGTGACTTTGCCGAACATGCGGGTGTTCTGCGGATAGCGACGGCCGATGCCGACCCACGGATCTTCGCCCAGCTGCTTGATGCCCAGCGAGACGCGGTTCTTCTCCTGGTCGAACTTGAGCACCTTGGCGGTGATCTCCTGACCGACCTGCAGCACTTCCGTCGGATGACGGACACGGCGCCAGGCCATGTCGGTGATGTGCAGCAGACCATCGATGCCGCCCAGATCGACGAAGGCACCGTAGTCGGTGATGTTCTTGACCACGCCCTGCACCACGGCGCCTTCGCTCAGCGTCTCGAGCAGCTTGGCGCGCTCTTCGCCCTGCGACAGCTCGATCACGGCACGGCGCGACAGCACGACGTTGTTGCGACGACGGTCCAGCTTGATGACCTTGAATTCCAGGGTCTTGCCTTCATACGGCGTGGTGTCCTTGACCGGACGGGTGTCGATCAGCGAACCCGGCAGGAAGGCGCGGATGCCGTTGGTCATGACGGTGAGGCCGCCCTTGACCTTGCCGGTGACGGTACCCGTGACCAGATCGCCGGACTCCAGCGCCAGCTCGAGCTGCACCCAGGCAGCCAGACGCTTGGCACGATCGCGCGACAGACGGGTTTCGCCGAAGCCGTCTTCGAGCGAGTCGATGGCGACCGAAACGAAATCGCCTTCCTGGACTTCCAACTCGCCACGGTCGTTGTAGAACTCCTCGACCGGGACATAGCTTTCAGACTTCAGGCCGGCATTGACGACCACATAGTTGTGATCGACGCGGATGACTTCAGCGGTGATGACCTCACCCTGCCGCATCTCCTGCCGCTTGAGGGATTCTTCGAACAGGGCGGCAAAGCTTTCTTCCGATGCCGGATTCTGAGTAACTGCAGTGCTCATTGATTTCCAAAAAAATCTCGCCAGTCACGCTGCGCTCACGCAAGCGACGACCAGCGGTGTTGCTGAAAGATCCTGATCGATCGGAGCTTGACGACGGACCAGGCGTGGATGAAAAACGCCGCTGAAAGCGGCGGGACGGCCCTTGCGGACCTGGACCGGCTGCCGGGCAGCCGACCCGATTCATGCGATGAGGCTTGCCGAAAAACGCAAAAGCCCTGCCTACGGTTGACGCGATTGCCAAGCCTGCATCACCCGGTCCACCGTCTCATCGATCGACAGCCCGGCCGAATTGAGCCAGAACGCATCCTCCGCAGGTTTCAGGGGCGCGGCCGCCCGACCGGAGTCGCGGCGATCACGTTCCTTCAAATCATGCAAAATCTTCTCTAGTGTAGCAGAAAAGCCCTTCTCGATCAGCTGCTTGTGGCGCCGCGCCGCCCGTTCCTCGACGCTCGCCGTCAGATAGACCTTCAACTGTGCATCGGGAAACACCACCGTGCCCATGTCCCGCCCATCGGCCACCAGCCCCGGCGCCTTGCGGAAACGATGCTGCAGGCCGATCAGCTCCCGGCGCACCGCCGGGTGCACCGCCAGCCGGGATGCCTGCAGCCCGATGCCGTCGGCACGGATCTCGCGCGACACCTCGGCGCCGTTCAGCCAGATCTCGCCATTGGCCTCGAAGCGCGGATCGAGCGCCTGCGCCGCCCGCACGGCGGCAGCCTCGTTGGCACCGTCCTCCCCCGACTTCACCAGATGCAGCGCCACCAGCCGATACAGGGCGCCGCTGTCCAGGTAGTGAAAGCCCAGCCGCTCCGCCACCCTGACGGCGATCGTCCCCTTGCCCGACGCCGTGGGCCCATCGATGGCAATGACCGGCGCAGCGTGATGATCGACAGCAGCATGATGCGTAGACATGGGAAGCTCCTTGATGGAAAACGGGCGGCCGCGAGGCCGCGACGAGAAAGAAACGACGAAACGAGACAGCAAAACCGATTCGGTGGAATCCGGCCTGCTGCCGGTGCGCCGGGGCAGGAACGGCCAGGGTACGGCCCCCGGCCCCTGCACGGCCCTTGTAGCGCGCCCCGGCGCGCCCCGGCGCGTGCCGGCGGATCGAGCCCGGATCATCCGGCCGCCTGATCAGCCCTCCCGATCGGACACCGTGATCTGGAAGCCGACCGAGTTCGCCAGCTCGACGAAGCCGGGGAACGAGGTCGCGACGTTGGCCGTGTCGTTGATGTGGATCGGTGCGCGGCTGCGCAGTGCCGCCACGGCAAAGGACATGGCGATCCGGTGGTCGCTGTGCGCCTGCACCGTGCCACCGGCAAAGGGTGTGGCCTCGCCGCCGCGGCCGACGATGCGCATCCCGTCCGGCAGCACCTCGACCGGCAGCCCGATCGCCGCCAGCCCGTCGGCCATCACCTGAATCCGGTCGGACTCCTTGACGCGCAGTTCCTCGGCCCCGGTCAGCTCGGTGATGCCCTCGGCGCAGGCGGCCGCAATGAACAGCACCGGAAACTCGTCGATCGCCAGCGGCACCCAGGCCGGATCGATGCGGACGCCCTTCAGCGGCGCCGCACGCACCCGCAGGTCAGCCACCGGCTCGCCGCCGACCAGACGCTGGTTCGATTCCGTGATGTCCGCACCCATCGCCCGCAGCACATGCAGCACGCCGATCCGGGTCGGATTCATGCCGACATGGCGCAGGACCAGATCCGCGCCGGGACAGATGCTGGCAGCCACCAGAAAGAAGGCCGCCGAAGAAATGTCGGCCGGCACATCGACCTGTGCCGCCTTCAGCGTCTGCCCGCCCTG
Organism: Lautropia sp.; assembly: GCA_041855185.1. GTDB lineage: Bacteria > Pseudomonadota > Gammaproteobacteria > Burkholderiales > Burkholderiaceae_E > Lautropia. The sequence continues at coordinate 3,475 of JBHADS010000472.1, forward strand.
GATCGAGGCCGTGGCTCCGTCCCGTTCGACCTTCACGCCGAAAGCCGTCAGCATCCGCTCGGTATGGTCACGGGTGGGCGCCGGCTCGGTCACGCGGGTCTCACCCTCGGCATACAGCCCGGCCAGCAGCAGCGCGGACTTCACCTGGGCACTGGCCACCTTCATCGTGATGCTGGCCCCCTTCAGCCCATCCACCGGACTGACCAGCAGCGGCGGCAGGCCATCCTGGCTCTCGATGCTGGCCCCCATCTCGGTCAGCGGATCGATCACCCGCCGCATCGGCCGGCGGGACAGACTGTGGTCGCCCACCAACAGGCTGGGAAAGCGCTGCGCGGCCAGCAAGCCGCAGAGCAGACGCATCGACGTGCCCGAGTTGCCACAGTCCAGCGGCACGCAGGGCGATTCCAGGCCGTGCATGCCCACCCCCTGCACCACCACGCGCCCCTGCTCCGGCCCTTCGATGGAGACTCCCAGCGCACGAAAGATATTGGCCGTGGCGATCGCATCCGCACCTTCGAGAAAACCGTGCACCACGGTCTGCCCCTCGGCCAGCGCACCGAGCATGATCGAGCGATGAGAGATCGACTTGTCGCCGGGCACCCGGATATCACCCCTCACCGCCCCGCCGGGTGCCACTTCATAAGCCTGAAACATGAACAAATTCCTCCCGAATCACTGGCTTGTTTCTTAGACTGACGGTCGATCAAGCACGAAGAACGGCCCAACACCTGCCACCAGCGGCACCCGCGCAAATCCGCGACCGACACGTGGCATCAACCTGGTCAAGTCACAATGTTCAACTGGTTTCGTCAATCGAGCAAATCGGCACGCCGCCACGCCCCCGTTGAAACCCGGCACCTGAAGCAGTATGTCGACCGCCGCCCGCTGAGCCAGAGTGATGCGGAAGCCCTGCTGCCCGGCGCCTCGAAGCTGAACTCCTTCGCACAGCACGTGCTGGCCGGCCTGCCCGCCGAGATCCGTCCGGCCCTGTGCTGCCAACTCTATCCGTGGATGCTGGAGCGCCTGCTGGATGCCTGGGAAAAACCAGCCAGCTTCCGCCGCCAGATGCACGAGCTGCTGATCGACACCCGCGGCAACCGCCAGGGCTTCGAGTTCGATGTGCTGACCGAACTGGCCGCCCTGAACGATTACTACAACACCTACGTCAACCCGCAGCCCAACGGCTGGGCCGCGATCGATCCTCGTCGCTGACCGAGCCTCCCCCGCTGTTGGATGAAAGCGGCGGCCGCCCCGGGACACCGGGGGGCCGCCGTGCTATCTTCTGGAGCCATTGATTCACCAATCATGCAAGAGGCTCCATCATGGGTTTTGAAATGAATGCAAACGGCCTGGGCATCGAAGATGTGCAGGTCGGCAGCGGCGATGCCGCACAGGCCGGTCGGCGCGTGACCGTGCACTACACCGGCTGGCTGTGGGAAGCCGACCCGGCCAATCCCGAAGGGGGGCGTGCCGGACGCAAGTTCGACTCCAGCCTTGACCGCAAGCAGCCCTTCACCTTCGGGCTGGGCCGTGGCGAAGTCATCCGGGGCTGGGACGAAGGCGTGGCCGGCATGAAGGTCGGCGGCCGCCGTCGCCTGCTGATTCCGGCCGCCCTGGGCTATGGCGCACGTGGCGCCGGTGGCGTCATTCCGCCGAATGCCACGCTGCTGTTCGAAGTCGAGCTGCTGGGGGTCTGAGCCGCAGCATGGCCGAACCGATGAACACGCCTGACGCCGCTGCATCGACCAGCAACTTCATCCGCCAGGCCGTCGACAGCGACCTGGCCAGCCAGCGGCTGTCGAATCGCGGCTGGGCAGGCAAGCCTGCGACGGCCGCCGCCCACCGCCAGGCACCACCCGATCCTGCGCGGATTCGCACCCGCTTTCCACCCGAGCCCAACGGCTTCCTGCACATCGGCCACGCCAAGTCGATCTGCCTGAATTTCGAACTGGCAGCCGACTATGGCGGCCGCTGCCATCTGCGCTTCGACGACACCAACCCCGAAAAGGAGAACCAGGAGTACGTCGATGCCATCATGGACTCGGTGCGCTGGCTGGGCTTCGACTGGAACTTCGCCGACGGCGAGAGCGACCTGTATTTCGCCAGCGATTATTTCGAGACCTTCTACCAGATCGCGCTGAAGCTGATCGAGAACGGTCACGCCTATGTCGACAGCCAGACCGGGGATGAAATCCGGGAAAACCGCGGCACGCTGACCTCGCCGGGTCGCAACTCACCCTTCCGGGACCGCCCCGTCGAGGAGAGCCTGCGCCTGTTCCGCGAGATGCGGGCCGGCCAGCATCCGGAAGGCTCGATGGTGCTGCGCGCCCGGATCGACATGGCCTCGCCGAACATCAACATGCGCGATCCGATCCTGTACCGTATCCGCTTCGCGCACCACCATCGCACCGGCGACGCCTGGCCGATCTACCCGATGTACGACTATGCGCACCCGCTGGAGGATGCGCTGGAGCGGGTCACGCACTCGCTGTGCACCCTGGAGTTCGAGGATCACCGGCCGTTGTACGACTGGCTGCTGGCCCGCGTGGCCGAAACCGGCCTGCTGGATGCCCCGCTGCCGCGGCAGATCGAGTTCGCCCGCATGAACCTGACCTACACCATCACCAGCAAGCGCAAGCTGAAGGCGCTGGTCGATCAGGGTCTGGTCGATGGCTGGGACGATCCGCGCCTGACCACCCTCGCCGGTCTGCGGCGCCGGGGCTACTCACCCGCCTCGATCCGGCTGTTCTGCGAACGCGCCGGCGTCTCGAAGGCCCACCAGGTGATCGACATGGCGGTGCTGGAGCAGACCGTGCGCGAAGACCTGGAGGCCGTCGCCAACCGGCTGAACGTGATCACCGATCCGCTCAGACTGGTGATCGAGAACCTGGACGCCGATGCCCGTATTCTGTGCGAAGCGCCCCTGCATCCGCACCACCCCGAGCGCGGCAAGCGTCAGTTCGAGTTCAGCCGCGAGCTGTGGATCGAGCGCGAGGACTTCGCCGAGAACCCGCCCAAGGGCTTCTTCCGGTTGGCGCCCGGGCAGATGGTGCGGCTGCGCTACGGCTATGTGGTGCGCTGCACCGGCTTCGAGCGCGACGAACAAGGCGAAGTGAACCTGGTTCGCTGCGAATACCTGCCGGATACCCGCTCGGGCACCCCCGGCGCCGACAGCGTGAAGGTCAAGGGCAACATTCACTGGGTATCGGCCAGCGATGCCGTGCCGGTCGAGCTGCGCCTGTTCAAACCGCTGTTCCTCGACCCGCAACCGGATGCCGGTGGCCGTGATCCCCTGACCCTGGTCGATCCCGAGTCGAAGCAGGTGAAAGCCGGCTACGCCGAACCCGCCGTGCGCAATGCCCGGCCGGAAGAGCAGTTCCAGTTCGAGCGCCAGGGCTATTTCGTGGCCGACCGCCACGATTTCAGCCCCGACAAACCGGTGTTCAACCGGATCACCACGCTGAAGGACTCCTTCGGCAAGAAGCGCGGCTGATCCAGCAGCTGCGTCCCTGCCCGCGCGGTGCCTTCGGGCGCCGCGCGCATCCGACACCGGCGCAGACTTCTACGCTGTTGCCCGTGAATCCGCCCCCAAGCACCGCACCCGTCGGCACAGGCCATGCCCCGCGCTCGATTCGTCGGCCCGCTGTCGTAGGCCCCGCCTCCCGCCGCCGCCCGAACCGGTCGAAGCCGGCCCCTGCCTACCTCCCTGCCCCCGTCCCGGCACCTCCCCTGGGCGCTGCTCCACCGTCCTCTCAGCATGCGTGCGGCCCTTGTCTCCTCCCACCGCCGGATTGCACCTGGCATCCATCCCTTTCCTCTCTCCCCCATTTCCCGCTTCTCCGCGCCCTGTGCTGTGTGCTCTCCAATCCCCTGCTCTCAACAGCGATTAGTTTTGCCAATGAGAATGATTAGTAATAATATCCAAACATCTTTCCATCTTTCCTTGATTCAGCCGACGCGCTGACAGCGTTGCCACGCACGCCTGACGAGGTCGCCAGCCTTCACAGCACAGCGCGTGGCGCCTTGCCAGCACACGGTTCCGGGCTCGGCGCGGGGACGAATCCGTGCAGCACACGCGCCGAGCCGACGGGGAAGCGCCACCAGGAGACTGCCGTGCACGACCGAGAACTGTATCTGGGCGAGCGTCCGACGCTGGCCATCCTGAAGAATCCGCCCAACCAGACACTGGACATCGGCAACTTCGAGCCGACCATGCGCGAGCCCGTCAAGCTGCCCACCAGCAGCAGCTCACGCCGCCGCAAGCTCTGGGATCTGGCCGCACACTGTCACTGCCCGATCATCGGGCTGTGTCTGTCGATGGGCACGCTGCGCAAACTGGCGGCGCGGGCGCTGGAGGCTCCACTGCCCGAGGACGACTACGAGCTGCATGTAACGGCTGTCAACGAGTGCCGCCGTCGCGGCCCGCTGGCCGAAATTCTGCAGAAAGAGCTGGATCAGCGCTTTGCCCTGCAGATTCGCAAGCTGAACAGCGTCAAGGACCCGGACACACTCTACGAGCGCTGGCGCGGCTTCGTCGAGCGCAACGAGATGCCGGCGGGCATGTGGGCCTGCATGAGCCATCCGCGCTGCGAGCCGAGCATGGTGGAACGGATCTACCGCGAAGTGCACATGCTGCAGCACCAGGCCAGTGCCATCACCCGCGACAAGGACGGCCGCTACCAGTCCCTTGCCGACGAGCATGCCCGCTGCCTGCAGGACATCGAACGCGCCCGCCAGCGCTACCAGCAGTTGCAGGTGGACAAGGCGGCCGAGGTCGAGGCGCTGAACGCCGAAGTGCTGCGGCTGCGCAATGACAACGCCGCCAAGGACACCAGCATCAGGCAGCTGCAGGAGGCGCTGAGCCACCTGCGGCAGCAGGCCGAGGATCTGGACAGCCGGATCGAGCTGTCCGAACAGGTGCGCTGGCTCAGCGACCGCAACCAGGAACTGATGCAGCGGCTTGCGGACATGCGTCGCAACCTGAACGCGCCGGAGGCCAGCCAGGCGAATGCTTCGACGGAGGGCCGGACCGGGGCTGCGACCCGGCCCGCATCGGAGGCTGAGGACGCGGACGCGCCTGCACCGGAGGGAAGCGCAGCGGTGGAGGCCGGCAAACCCTGCCCGGCCGACAACCTCGATTCCCGCGCCGTGCTCTGCGTCGGAGGCCGCCACCACGCCATTCACATCTATCGGCGCATCGTCGAGAA